>JBAQHC010000001.1:0-1908 GCA_049288095.1 Alphaproteobacteria bacterium
CATCTGGCTGCGGCGCGACGGCAAGCAAATCTCCTCGATCGATCTCACCGGCAATTGGCTCCTGCTCGCAGGCCCGAACGGCACGGTGCTCGCGAGCGCGGCGAAGGAACTGGCAAAGGCGCGGAAATTGTCGCTCAATGCGCTCGTCGTTGGCAGCGACGTCGAAGATCCCAATCGCAAGTTTTGCGATGCGTTCGGCGTGTCGGATCACGGCGCCTCGCTCATTCGCCCCGATGGGTTCATCGCTTGGCGCTCGAAAGCCGGCGGCGCGGCGGCTGCGCCATCGCTTGTTGCCGCGTTCCGCCAAATCCTCGGTTGAGGCTGAGTCAGAGTCGAATCGCCCCTCCCTTGACGGGAGGGGCAGAGCGCGAAGCGCTCGGGGAGGGTGGACCTCAAGCGTACCCTCCCCTAACCCCCTCCCGCAAGGGGAGGGGGGATTCCTGATGTGCTGCCTTCAACCAAACCGCGCGCGGGAGTTGCGCATTTGCATCGGCGTTGCACCAAACACCGCGCGAAACGACGCCACGAAGGCGCTGGTGCTCTGATAGCCGGCCTCGAAACCGGCTTCAGTCACCGAATGGCCGGTGTCGAGAAACGTTACGGCGTGAAGCAAGCGCAAACGGCGGCGCCATTCGCCGAGGTTAAGTCCTGTCTCGGCGCGAAAGAGTCGCTGCAAAGTTCGCCCGCTCGCCCCCGCCGCTTTGGCAAGATCCGGCAGACTTGCCTCATCGGAAGGGTTCTTCTGCAAGCGCTCGGCGACAACTTTCGCGCGCTTATCCTTGGGCATTTTGAGTGACAGCGGCAGCACTTCGGTCGCGAGCAGCTGATCGAGCAAAAAACCGATCGAGCGGCGATGCGATGGCTCCTCGCTCATCAACATGCCGATGCGCACAATGTAAAGGATCATCTCGGCGAGAAGCGGGACGATTTCGATCGCGCGGCATTCTTCGGGCAGCAAACGCGCAAGACGCGGCGTGAGATAAAGCGTGCGCATGCTGAATGTGCCTTGCGCCCAGATTTCGTGACGCGCTTGCGGCGGCGCCCAGATCGCACGATGTGGCGGCACGATCCACAGCCGGTCGCCGGCATGTACGCGCATCACGCCTTCTGCGGCGTAGATAAGCTGGCCCCATGGATGCGCATGCGGCGCGATGTGGTGGCCACTATTATATGTCGCCGCGAGCGTGCGGACTTCGATGCCCATCACTCATCCTTCGACAAGCTCAGGATGAGGCCCACATTTTCCAACAGGCACCTCATGCTGAGCCTGTCGAAGCATGAGAATGTAAGCGAACAACCATCAAAAACGTTTCATGGCAGCGAACCGGTTGCCCTCGGTGTCGTTGAAATAGGCAAGCTCGCCAATGCCTTCCAAACGATGCGCGGGCACGGCGATCGATCCACCATTCGCGAGCACGGCCGCAATCGTCGCTTTAAGATCGCTGACGCCGAAGGTGCAAGTGCAGGCGCGGAAACCAGTGCCGGTCAGCGGCTCGTCGCGCTCGCGCAAATCGCCGCTGATCGTGCGGTCGGGAAAATCCGGAAAGATCAGATAATAGTTGGGCGGCCCCCACGCCTCGATGCGCCAACCGAACACCGCTTCGTAGAATTTCTTGGCGCGCTCGACATCGTCGCAATGAATGTCGAAATGCCTGATTTGATTGGGCATGCCGGCCTCCCTGGTGGAGCGGCAAGCCTAGCTCCGCTGGCCTAGTCATTCCATCGACAAAAGGACGATTTTTGTCGCTAGAACGACAGAGAATAATAACCCTCCCCTTGCGGGAGGGTCGAAAAATTGGCGCCGCTGCGAAAGCAGCAGGCCCGATTTTTCGGGGAGGGGTTGCAAGCGCTCGAAACCCCTCCCCGAAATTTGCTAGCAAATTTCGGCCCTCCCGCAAGGGGAGGGCT
>JBAQHC010000002.1:0-4320 GCA_049288095.1 Alphaproteobacteria bacterium
TAACAACATGCGCTATCGCTATCGCTGTCGCTATCCCTCCCCTAACCCCTCCCAGAGGGAGGGGGATTAAGCGAAGTGATCGCGCTGAAGCGAAGGCGTGCTGGGGAGTTACTTGAACGCGTGGACGGCTTGCTGAACGGCAGCCTCGAACATTGCAAGGCCGGTATCGAGGCCTTCCGCAGCCGAGGTGCCGGCGCGCCAAAACATCGGCTTGGACAGCTCGCGCGCCGAGCACACCGGCATGAGATTATCGACCAATCCGAAATCCTCGATCTCCAAATCCAGCGCATCGCGCGAGCGGCCATGCTCATCGACGCGCGCAACAAGACCAAGCGAGCGGGCACGCCCCAGATAAGACCGTGGATCGTTCGTGTACGCATAAATCGGAATGCCGAGCGCCGCGGCATAGCCCATTTCGAACGCCGTGCCGCCATCGAGGCCCGGCCCGCGAAACGGCGCCATGTTTGCAATCAGCGCATCGGAATCATCGATCGCGTTGATGTTGGCTTGAAAGATCAATCGCGCGGCTTCAGGCGGCGCAAGCCCCGACAAATCGACAACTGCATCGAGCGGATAGTGGCCGACGACGCCATATTTGCGGCAAATCTGTTTTTTGCGTTCACCGATTTCGCGCGCCTCCGCAACGAAGACTTCAGGCCCCGCAAGATAAATCTTCATTGCTGATCGCCGCCGCACTTGGCGCAGAGCGACACGGCTGGGTCGGCCTCTAGGCGCCGGTCTTCAATCGTGGCGCCGCAATTCGTGCAATAGCCGTATTTGTTCTCATCGAGCCGCGCGAGAGCAGCATCCACGCGCTTGATCTCTTCAACCCGGCGGGTCTCATCGCCCACCTGGCCCAATTGGTGCTGCATCGACCCGAGCCGGGAACGCTTGAGCCCCGATGGCGTCTCGTGATCCACATGGCCCTCAAGCGCAGCGCGAAGCGCTAGCAACCGCGAACGAACTTTAGACTCTGCAACCGGTTTCATTCCTGCCTCATCTTGCGGGGTCAGTTTTGCCGAATTGGCGGGCCCGGGGAAACCCTGCCGAATAACCCTGTGGAAGGCCTTTATTGGCACCAAAGAGACCTTATATCGAGTGGGTCCCCCGCGAGAGTTCCCGGGCGGGAAGAATTTAAGGTTGCGGTAATCATGACTAGGCTCGCTCCCAGCATGGTCTTCATTATCGGGCTTTATGCCGTCCCTGCGCTGGCACAAGAGCAGCGCGGGACCTTGGCAGAGCCCATTGCCGTGGCCGTCGAGCCCAAAGACGATGTGGCGGCGCCAGCTCAGGAAAGGGCGGCAGTGCCTGCAGCCGAGTCGAAGGCGACGCCGCAATCCGAGCCGGCTCCATCCAAACCGGACCCGCAGGACAGGCCGCAGTTTGAGGGCGACGAACGGGGGCTTGCGCTCGAGGTCGAGCCATTTGGCTGGCACATTCGGCTGCTTGGTCGCTAGACACGGCAGCAGATTTCCCCACGTCATCCCGGACGCGATGCAGCATGCAATGCTGCTTCGCAGATCCGGGATCCCGTGTCAGCGCAGCGTCACTCCGTGCCGCAGCGCGCACGGGATGACGGGATGCTCTAACCGCCGCCCCTCGCGTTGACTCTCGTGCGCGCTGCGCGACAGGATCGCGCCATAACAAGATATGCGAGGGAGCCACCATGAAGGCTGCCGTCCTGCGCGAGCAGAAGAAGCCGCTTGTCATTGAGGATGTCGAGATCGCCAAGCCCGGCCCCGATGAGGTGCTGATCAGAACCGTCGCCTCGGGCGTCTGCCATTCCGATCTTCACTTCGTCGACGGCCACTATCCTTGCATTCTGCCCGCCATTCTCGGCCACGAGTCCGCGGGCATTGTGGAGCAGGTCGGATCGAATGTCAGCTATGTAACGCCCGGCGATCACGTCGTGACGATCCTCTCGCCCTTTTGCGGCGAGTGCGAATATTGCCTCTCCGGCCGCATGGCGCTGTGCGTTCAAGTCAACCCGGACTATGCGCGGCGCAAAGAGGGCGAGCCGCCGCGCCTTTCCGTCAAGGGCGAGCCGGTCTTTCAATTCGGCGGGCTTGCTTCGTATGCGGAGCAAATGCTCGTGCATCAGCGCGCGATCGCAAAGATCCGGCCCGACATGCCGCTCGATGTTGCGGCGCTCGTCGGCTGCGCCGTCGTGACGGGATTAGGCTCGGTATTTCAAACTGCGAAGATCGAGCCGGGCTCGACTGTTGCCGTGTTCGGTTGCGGCGGCATCGGACTGATGTGCATCAACGCCGCCTACATCGCAGGCGCAGCGCGCATCATTGCGATCGACATGGAAGGCGCAAAGCTCAATCTCGCGAAAGGCTTCGGCGCAACCGATGTCATCAACGCCAAAGACGGCGATGTCGTGAAGAAGCTTCAAGAGATGACCGGTGGCGGCGTGCATTATTCGTTTGAGGCGATCGGGCTCAAAGCAACGGCCGAACAAGCGTTCAAGTCGCTCAGGCACGGCGGCACGGCGACCATCATCGGCATGATTCCGGTCGGCACCAATGTCGAAATCCATGGGCCCGATCCGTATTGGCGCGCGCGCAAGCTGCAGGGCGCATTCATGGGCTCGAACCGCTTCCGCATCGATATGCCGCGCTTCATTGAATATTACATGCAGGGCCGATTAAAATTAAACGAGCTGATCTCGGACCGCATCGGCTTGAGCGACATCAACGACGCGCTCACGAATTTGAGAACCGGCAAGGGCTCGGTCGCGCGTCAGGTCATTATGTTTAATTGATGGCAACGGCCCAAAATGTTCACAGCGTCAGCAGCGGTTTTTCGCTGAAAATTTTTGAACGAAAGCGCTGCGCATTATTGTGGATTTGGAAGGCTAAAAACATTAACATGGGCGCCGTGACGGTGGCCTTCGAGTGAAGCGGCCGTCGCGTGAGATAGCGAAAGATCTAGCTTGCTCGACGACCTCTCCCTCAATCGGAAACCTGAACGACAAGTGCGCCGACGCTTCAACGGCTAAGCGCGAACTTCAATCATTCGCAAGGACTTAAAGCATGCCAAGTGGAACTGTAAAATTCTTCAACATGGATAAGGGCTTCGGGTTCATTCGTCCCGACGATGGAACCAAGGATGTCTTCGTCCACATATCCGCCGTTGAGCGCTCCGGCCTGCGCGGCCTTCAGGAAGGTCAGAAGGTCACCTTCGAGCTTCAGCCCGACAAGAAGGGGCCGAAAGCCGTCAACCTGACAGTTTCGTAAGAAACCTACTCGTTTCGGGGCCCCGGCCTGGCTCAGCCACGCCGGGGCTCTCTCGTTTCGAGACCCTAACGCCGGGCCGTCGCGAGTACGCCGTTCGCGGCGCCCAGAATGTGCGTCGTCGAGCTTTGGTCGGCGCTCAGCGGCAAAAGAACCGAGCGAAACAGCAATCGCTGGCCGTCGAATAGAGTTAGCTCGTCGTCACAGAATACCGGCCCGCCGCTCGACACGACTTTCGAAACCTGCCCGGTTGCCTTGTCGAGCACCGTCGAGGCCCAGTCGTGCCGGCCGCTCAGAAACACGCCCGAGAACTTCGCAAGCTCAGGGCCTAGAAATTCGAATTTCGAAAAGCCGACGCAACTGCTGATGTCGAGGATAAAGCAGGACAGCCAATCCTCGCCGAGCTCATTAGGGATTATGTCGGCCGGCCGCGGGAAGGCTTGGGTCGCCCGCTTTCCCTCCCAATAATTGTAGATACGCCGGTTCAGCCGCCGTTCGGCCAAATCCAGCGGCAACTCATTGTCTTCGACAAAGCCTGAGCCCGGCTTGAACAAAGATGTCAGCCGGCTCCACCCAGTGGGTCTGCGCTCCTCGCGGCGCAAGTAGGTAAGCATCGCCCCAATTTCCGTTCGAAAACACCCATTTCGTGGAGACGCTAGCAAGCCCGGCTAAAGCATTGGTAAGATCATCTCAACGGGTTTGAATCAAACCTTGCTTGCGGTCGCCCGCGCCACCTGAACGCCAAGGATTTGATTAAAATTGAGCGCGTTTGATCGCCAGAATTGTGAGCGGTGTTTATGCAGGCCGTCCTGATCACGGGCGCCGGGCGGCGGATCGGCGCCGTCATTGCCGAATATCTTGGGAAGAATGGCTGGCATGTTTTCGTGCACCACCACGCTTCTTCCGATGAGGCAGAGGCGCTCGCCGCCCGGATCATGGCGCGCGGCGGCTCGGCCGAGATCCTTCAGGCGGACTTGCAGGATGCCGCCGCTGTCGAAGCCTTAATCGGGAAATGCGCGGCGAGTTCGAAGCACGAGCTCAAGGCGCTTATCAACAACGCCGCCGCGTTCCGATATGACGA
>JBAQHC010000003.1:0-8203 GCA_049288095.1 Alphaproteobacteria bacterium
CGCCTGTCTCATCCCTGAGAAAATGCCCGATCATAAGCAACTGACCCGTCCAATGGCGGCCGAGCCCTCTCGTGCAAGGGCTTGGACTCGCCTCTCCGGCACCTTCGAAGCAGGATGCGTACCAAGCTGCGTGTGCCCGGAACGCCCAGGCTTTGCCCGTTCGCGCCGTGCCTGAGGTCCTAGAACGGCACTCGCCTGGCCGGTGAAGGGCCTGTCCAGCCTGCTGTGGCACAGGTTTCGTTGACCGCACGCGCGTCCCGCCGCTAGAACTTGCCATCTTTCCCGGAGGGCCCTTGGCCGTCTCGCAGCCTCAGCAACCAGGCACTACGACCCCTGTGCTCGCCGCCCAGGGGCTTAAGGTTACGTTCTCGACACAGGACGGGTTGGTTGAAGCCGTCAAAGGCATCGACTTTCATGTGAATGCGCGCGAGGTGCTTGGCATTGTCGGGGAGTCGGGCTCGGGCAAGAGCCAGACGGTGCTCGCCGCCATGGGCTTGCTGGCTGGCAATGGCCGGGTCGAGGGCTCGGTCAAATTCCACGGCACCGAGATCATCGGCATGCCGCTCCACGAGCTCAACAAGCTGCGCGGCGCTAAGCTGTCGATGATCTTCCAAGATCCCTTGACCTCGCTCACGCCGCATATGCGCGTGGGTCAGCAGATTGCGGAAGTGCTGACCGAACACGCGGGCGTTTCCGGTCATGATGCGGAGCGGCGTGCGCTCGAAATGCTCGAGATGGTTCGCATCACCGATGCCAAGCGGCGCCTGACGCAATTTCCGCATGAGCTTTCGGGCGGCATGCGCCAGCGCATTATGATCGCTATGGCGCTCGTCAATCGCCCCGAAGTCTTGATCGCGGACGAGCCGACCACGGCGCTCGATGTGACGATCCAAGCGCAGATCCTTGATCTCATGCGCGATTTGCAGCGCGATTTCGGCACCGCGGTGATCTTGATAACGCACGACATGGGCGTGGTTGCCGGCATGTGCGACCGCGTTGAGGTGATGCGCCAAGGCATCTTTGTCGAAGAAGGCAATGTGCGCGACATCTTCTATCGGCCGCAACACGCCTACACGAAGATGCTGATCGATGCGATGCCGTCGATCGACAATCCGGAAAAGCACGGCACTAGGCTTCCGGTGGTCAAGGCGAATGGCGGCGCACCGCTGCTTGATGTCGAAAACGTCAAAGTGCATTTCCCTGTGCGTGTCGGCACGACGCCGCTCTTGCTTCCGAGAGTGAAACCCTTGCGCGCCGTTGATGGCGTTAGCTTCAAGCTACAAGCCGGCGAGACAATCGGCATTGTCGGCGAATCCGGCTGCGGAAAATCGACACTTGCACGCGCTGTCTTGCAGCTTGTGCACGCAACCGCGGGCGATGTCGTATGGCTCGGCAAAAATCTGACAACCGCCGGCAAGAGTGCGATCCGTAATTTGCGTGGCGAATTTCAGATCGTGTTTCAGGATCCCTTAGCGAGCCTCGATCCCCGCATGACGATCGGCGAGTCGATTGCCGAGCCGCTCAAGACGCATCGCCGCAACATGAAGTCGCAAGAGATACGCGCGGCGGTCAAGGACATGATGGAGCGCGTGGGGCTCGATCCCGCGTGGATCAATCGGTATCCGCACGAATTTTCCGGTGGCCAGAACCAGCGCGTCGGTATTGCGCGCGCGATGATCTTGAGGCCCAAGCTTGTGGTGTGTGATGAGGCGGTTTCGGCGCTCGACGTGTCGATTCAGGCGCAGATCGTAAAATTGCTCGTCGACCTGCAGAAGGAATTCGGCATGTCGATGATCTTTATCAGTCACGATCTTTCGGTTGTGCGCGAAGTTTCGCATCGTGTGATGGTGTTGTTCCTGGGGCGCATCGTCGAGCTTGCAGGACGCGACGCGATCTACACCAACCCGCAACATCCCTATACACGCGCTTTGATCTCGGCGGTCCCTGTGCCCGATCCGGAGAAGCAACGCGCCAAGAAGCGTGTGCGGCTCGCGGTCGAGCTGCCGTCGCCCATGGACACGCGTTCGGCGCTCGTATTCCTCAAGTCGAAACTGATCGATGATCCGGATGCGGAGCAATATATTCCGAAGCTCATTGAAGTTGAGCCCGGCCATTTCGTTGCCGAGCACGACCCGCCGCAAACTGTTCTGGCTAGCGCTTAACGTTATGAGCCTTCATAACCTCTCCCCGCGGGAGAGGGCGCAAACTTGCCGGCCTTGGCTATTCTGCCGCGGCGGGCTTCAAATGGCCGGCAACGCCGCGCACTAGGACGACCGCCGCAACGAGTAGCAGGGCGCCGAGCGCAAAGGGCGCGCCCGGAAAATAAATCGGCGCCTTGCGTCCCGTGAAGAAGTGGAAAGTCTCGGTCAAAATCACGGGCGCGAAGATGGAAACGAAACCGTTGAGGCTCGAGAATGCGCCTTGCAGCTCGCCCTGCCGATTGGTGGGCATGGCGCGCGAGGCGATCGAGCGGAGCGCTGGCGTGATGAGACCCATAAGCGCGCCGATGATGATGAACGGATACATCATCCAGCCTTTGCTCGCGAAGGCAAAGCCGAGAAACGCGATGATCGAGGAGACGAGGCCCAGATAGACTGCGCCGACTTCGCCCAAGCGCTTGACGGCGCGCCCGGTCAGCCCGCCGGAGACCGCCGCTGAGCTCAAGCCAACGACTGCGAGCGCAGCGCCAATTTGGATTTGCGACCAATCGAATTTCTGCATCACGAAGTAGGTCCAGGTGGCTGAATAGACTTCGTGTGCGACCAAATAGAGGATGTAGATCGCGAACACCGCAAATACCGAATTGAATCCGCGCAAATCGAGGAGCGCGCCGAGCGGATTGGCGCGCCAGAACACGAAGGGCCTTCGCTTATCTTTGGCGAGCGACTCGTGCAGCACGAAGATCCCGTAGAGCAGATTGATGAACGCCAGGCCTGCAGAGGCGAGGAAGGGCATGCGGGGACCGATTGAACCGAGAAACCCGCCGATTGCTGGGCCGACCGTGAATCCGAGTGCCCAGGCTGCGCCGATCATGCCAAAGCCGCGCGCTCGCTTTTCCGGCGGCATGATGTCGGCGATGTAGGCGCTGGCCGTCGCCGTGGTTGCGCCTGCAATTCCGGAAAGCGTGCGGCCGATGAACAGCCAAGTAATGTTCGGAGCCATCGCCATGATGAGATAATCGATCGCGAGCGCGCCAACCGAGATGAGGAGCACGCTACGCCGTCCAAACGCATCGGAAAGATTGCCGATCATGGGCGAGAACAAGAACTGCATGAGGGCATAGACGAACATCAGCCAGCCGCCATAAAGGGCGGCGGCCGAAAGATCGGTTCCGGTGAGATGGGTCACCAGAAGCGGCATGACCGGCACGGTGATGCCGAACCCTATGGTGTCGAGCACCAGAAGGATCATGATGAAGGCGAGGGCGTGGCCGCCACCGCGCGGCGCTGTCTCCGGCTGAGTCATGGCGCGAAAGCTAAAGTCCTTCGCCGCCGCACGAAAGGGGCCCTGATGGCGCGGATTGCGACTGTGATCGTGGCGCTGGCGCCATGCCTTCGGCCCCCGCGCTAATGCTATAAGGCCGCGGGCTCATCGGAGGGGCGTTCGTGGGTAAAGGATTGTTGGCTGGCGTATGCAGGCAGGCCCTATGTTGTGCTGCCGCGGCTTTCGCATTTGCGGCGGCGGCGCGCGCCGCGGATATCGATACGGTTGTCGTTACAGGAACACGGCTGCCCGAGCCGTTGGCAACGCTTGCCGGCAACACCTCCCGCATTTCAGGCGATGAGGTCGATTGGGTCGGTGCCCACGAGGCCAATGAAGTGCTCAACCGGTTGCCGGGCGTATTCATCAACCCCACGGGCGGCGTGGAGCACCTGACGGCGATTCGTTCGCCGGTGCTCACCGCCGGGGCGGGCGCGGGCTCGTTCCTCTATCTCGAAGACGGCGTGCCGATCCGGGCATCAGGTTTTTCGAACATCAACGAGCTGTTTGAAGAGAACACCGAAATGGCCGGCGGCATTGAAGTGGTGCGCGGGCCCGGCAGCGCGCTTTATGGATCGAATGCGGAGCACGGCCTTATCAACGTGCTCTCGCGCGCACCGACGGTGGAGCCGGGCGGGTTTATTGATGCAAGCGCGGGCAGCTTCGGCCGCATCATCGGCCGCGGCTTTGCAAGCTTTGGCACGCCGGAAGAGGGCGCAACCGCTGCGCTCGTTGTTAAACATGAGGATGGCTATCGCGCCTCGACCGGGCTCAACCAGCAGAAGGTCACTCTGCGCGGCGATCTTTCGAGCGGCGATATCAAGCAATATCTGACGCTCAACAGTTATTATCTCGACGAGCAGACCGGCGGTTACGTCGCCGGCCACAATGCCTATGCCAACACTGCGATCGCGCGCACGAACCCAAACCCTAATGCGTTTCGCCGTGCGAAGGCGGTGCGCGGTGCCTATCACCTTGAACGCGATGGCGCCAGCAGCATAACGAGCCTCACGCTTTACACGCGCTGGACATCGATGAGTTTCGATCAAAGCTTTCTGCCGTCCGATGCGACCGAATTCGACGGCGACTGGGGCGCGGGCTTTCAGGCGACGCATCAAATGAATTTCGCCAAGCACAGCAAGCTGATCATCGGGCTTGACGGCGAGTTCACGGATGGGTTCCTTAAGGAATTTCAAACGCTGCCGAGCTTCGGCACGAACCCGCAAGGCATGCACTATAACTACAATGTGCGCGAGGAGGTGATTGCGCCGTATTTCCACGGCGAGTGGCAAGCGACTTCGCGACTGCTGCTCACGCTCGGCGCGCGTTACGAGATCACGCATTACGACTATACGCCGCACACGCCGACCAATATCATCGGCCAGTATCAGCGCACGTCGGCGCGGAGTGATGAGTTTCACGCCTTCACGCCCAAGCTTGGCGCTTCTTACAGGTTGGCTGATAATCTTTATGCGTTCGCCCGGCTAGCGCGTGGTGCACGCGCGCCGCAAACATCGGACGCTTATCGCCTGCAGAATTTGCAGGTGCCTGGCCAGATCAAGACCGAGACGCTCGATTCAATCGAGGGCGGCATACGCGGCGTTGTGGATCGCGTCACTTTCGAGATCGATGCCTATGACATGTATAAGCGGCACTTCTTCTTCCGCGATGCCAACGGCTTCAATGTGCCGAACGGCAAGACGCGGCACAAAGGCGTTGAAGTCTCGTTCGATGCGCCGCTCCTGTGGAACTTCTCGCTTTCCGGCACGGGCACCTATGCGGTTCATACCTATGCGTTCAACCGGCCGGTGACGGGACCGCAAATCACCGAGTCGATCACAGGCGGCGATGATGTCGATAGCGCGCCACGCTGGCTCGGCAATATGGCGCTCAACTGGCAGCCATCCGAGGTATTCCAAGCCGAGCTCGATTGGAGCCATGTCGGCTGTTATTTCACCGACGCTTCCAACCAGCACAGCTATCCCGGCCATGATCTGCTTGATCTGCGTGCGCACTGGGATTTGACCGAACGAGTCGCGCTGCATGCGGCGGTACGCAATCTCTTGAACTCGGATTATGCCGAGCGTGCGGATTTCGGCTTCGGCCAGGAACGCTATTTCCCTGGCGAAACGCGTGGCTTCGAAGGTGGGTTAGAGGTGAGGTTTTGAGGTGCAACAAGCACGTCCCCTCTCCCTCAAAGGGAGAGGGGTCGAATCAAAGCGTCAATTTCCACTCCGACACCCCCACCCGAAACGCTTCGCGTTTCGACCTCCCCTCAAGGGGGAGGTTAATCAGTGGGCTCTATGCGGCCGGCGCGGCGCCCAAGAGTGCTTTGATCTCAAGGTACTCCTCGAGCCCGAACACGCCGCCTTCGCGGCCATTGCCGGAGCGCTTGTAGCCGCCGAATGGCGCATACGGGTCGGGCCCGGCCCCGTTGAGATAAACGCGGCCGGTGCGCATTTGCAGCGCGACTTCCTTCGCGTGCGCGAGCGTCGCCGAGTAAACCCAGCCCGCAAGCCCATACATCGTGTCGTTGGCGATTTCGATGGCCTCAGCTTCATCCTTGTACGGAATGATCGACAGCACCGGTCCGAAGATTTCCTCCTGTGCGACGGAAGAATGTGGGTCGACATTGCCGAACACGGTCGGCTTCACATAGTAACCGCGATTGAGTCCATCGGGACGGCCGGTGCCGCCGGTGACGAGCTTGGCGCCTTCATCGATGCCGGCTTTGATGAGTCTCTGAATCTTATCCCACTGTGCCTTGTTCGATACCGGACCCATCGTCGTCTTGGGATCGTTGGGATCGCCCACGACGAAAGCTTCCGCCGCGGCCTTTGCGGCGGCGAGCGCGCGGTCTTGCGCATTGCGTGGCACGAGCATGCGCGTCGGCGCTTGGCAGGATTGTCCGCCGCCGACATAGCAGCGATTAAGACCAGCGGTAACGACCTTTTCGAGGTCGGCGTCGGGCAGAATGATGTTCGCGGATTTGCCGCCAAGCTCCTGCTGCACGCGCTTGACCGATTCCGCCGCGGTCTTGGCGACGGCAATCCCCGCGCGAGTTGAGCCGGTGAACGAAACCATGTCGATGTCTTGATGCGCGGCAATCGCTTGCCCGACGCCGGCGCCGTCGCCATTGACGAGATTGAACACGCCCTTCGGCACGCCGGCATCGTGCATGACTTCGGCTAGGATGAGCGGCGACAGCGGCGCAATCTCCGACGGCTTCACGATCACCGTGCATCCGGCAGCGAGCGCGGGCGCGAGCTTGCCGACAATCGCGCCGACCGGGACGTTCCATGGCGTGATCAATCCGCAAACGCCGATCGGCTCGCGTACGATGGCGGTCGTGCCCTGCAGCTTCTCGAATTCGTAGGTTTTCAAAATGTCGATGAATTGCTGAAACAGGCCGGTCTGCGAAGCGGCGTGAAAGCTGTGAGCGAATCCAGCCGGCGCGCCCATCTCGGCGGTTACTGCTTTGGCGATGTCTTCGATGCGCTTCTTGTAAGCAGCGATGATCGCTTCGAAAAGCGCAATGCGCTCGCGGGGAGAAGTGCGCGAATAGGAGCGGAAGGCGGCGCGTGCCGCGACAACGGCTTTATCGACATCGGCTGCATTGCCGAGTGCGATCGTGGCGATCTTCTCCTCGGTAGCGGGGTTGATGACGTCGTGTGTGCGGGGCGAGGTAGGCTCGACCCAGGCGCCATTGATGTAGAATTTGAGATTGTTTTCGGACATTGCGCGCTTCCTTGAGATTCTGGCTCAAGTTACGCGGCCCGGGCGGCTCTGCCAACCAGGTTAGTTATTGCCTTGCCGCTTGGCCTTTTCCGCCGCCGCACGCGCTTGAACGAGCATCTTTGCTTCCGCTTCATTTGCAACGCTCTCAACGGAGCTAATCGTGCAGCGGTCGCGGTCGATGATGATTGCATCGCCCGTGCAGAGCTGGTCGCCGTGTGACGACAGGCCGATATCGAGCGTCGTGTCGAGGTCGAAGCAACGCCGCGTCAGGGTCAGAAGATAATATCTGCGTCCGGTCCCCTCGATGACCAGATGCTGGTCGTCGATCACCGAGTAATATTGCGAGCGCAAGGGAGGAAGCCAGGCGCACGTGATGCCCGATGGCGGCGGAGGCACGCTCGCGGGTGAGTTTCCTTGCGCTTCTTGCGCGGGGGCGCTTGCGGCGAAGACGCCAAGCGCGAGCGTGCCGCGCAGTGCATGCGCTAATATTCGTCGCAAATGTGCCAGCAACTGCATATGCCCTCATCACGCCGGCGTGACGTGAGAACTCCCGATCCAATCAGGGCGCTCGGCAAATGAATACGCAATGAACTCGCGGGTCCGTCGCGTGGGGAATTTGGGTCTCGTAGATTGTTTTGCCCGGCCTGTTGCGCTCTCGATTTTGGCGGTCCATGAGCAAAAGGCCGTGAGGCGACTGCGCCTCACGGCCTTGCAAGTGGTGAAGACTCCGCCAGCCTGATTATTGCTTGGGCGGTGCCGGCGGGTTGGTCTTGTTCTTAATGAGGATCAACCAGGCTTTGGCCAGATCCATCGAACGCGGATCGGTCTTGACCGACTCGAATGCGGTCTTCGCATCGTCATACTTGCCGGCAAGGAAATAGACCCAGCCTAACGATACACGCCCCTCATCGGGAGTCTTCAAGCTTGCCGCCTTGCCGAGGCCGCGATTGATTGCCGTAATGGCCTTGTCATACATGCCGTACGC
>JBAQHC010000004.1:0-1737 GCA_049288095.1 Alphaproteobacteria bacterium
GAGTAATAATACCATACCCGTAGTTTCTGTTCCAACCCGCCGCTCCCCTGGGCTGCTTGGCGTCGCTCTTGATCTCACGGAAGAAGTCGGCTGGTCCGATTATCGATGGGCTCAGCCGCGTTCGAATGGCCGCCACGCAGCCGGCAGCGACGGGACAGGCAGCCGACGTTCCGCTGTCGGGCTCATCCTTTCCGAAAGCTTGCGAGCCGGAAAAATGCGTGTAGGCGCTTATATCAGGTTTGGTATGTTTCATGCCCGGGATGGATGGTCCCTGCGATGAATAGCCTACTCTCTGCTTCTTCACGGTCGCGCCGGCGACGGTCAAAACGTCGGCATGGGCATTCGCGCCCATAATGGTGTGCTTCGTAACTCCATCGCAGCGGTAATCCGGACATGGCGCCCCGCAGTTGCCCGCCGCAAACAAAATGTCGGCCCCGGCCCGCGCCAGCGTTCCCACGATGATATTGAAGGGATGGTTGGGGTTGTCGGCATAGCGACCGGGGTGCCCGGCCGGAAAATCCCAGCTTTCGTGATACATCCCCCAGCTGTTGCTGATGACGGTGGCCTGGTACTTCCAGTCGGATGCGCGCATTCGCGTCAGCAGATAGGAGTAGGCCTGCAGCGCATCGCTGAGAAACCCGTCCATGGCGCTGCCGCCCGGTGTCGTCGACCCCAGAATGGGGAAGTCGAGAAGCGTAGCCTTCGGTGCGGCAATGAGCGCGTCGTAGGCGCACATGGTTCCATGATCGACCTTGTGCTTGCCGGGTTTGCCTGAGACGCCGCTCGGTGACCACGATACGTCGGGGTTGATTGATGCCGATACGCCGCGGGCTTTCAAGTGGGCCATGTTGATCCCGGTGTCCATGACCGCGACGGCCACAGCGCTGCCGTCCATGCCGTGCGCCTGCAGCTCAGCAACTCCGATCGCAGCGGCTACGTCTGCCGTGGTTCCGACCGACGGATCGCCGGCACACGTCGGGAATGTCGCAACTTTGGGATCGGCGAAGACCTGCATTCCCTCCTGCTCGGAGAGCGCGTCCAGCTTGGAGCTATCGACCGTCCCGCGAATGATGAACTCGGGGGAGCGCGCCGGCGTCGCAAGTGCCAGCCTCGGCGTGCTGCCGGTGCGACCGAGAGGGACCGGTGCGTAGCTCCTATCGACCGCAACAAAATCGGGTACGGCCTCGGGATGTGAAATCTTGACTCGCCTGGGGGCCAACGCGAGCGCGGCGAATTCTCGCAATTCCGCTTTAGCGCGCATTACGAGAAGAACACGTACCTTGGCCATTCAAATGTCTCCCAAAATCAATATCAGAGCAAATGCGCAAGACTATTCCCAACTATTAGGAGACATCCACCCCAAGCGCAATGTCGCGGTACGCGCGCAAAAAAAGGCCGCGGGAGACGGGTGCCCCGCGGCCTGCGGACGCAGAACCGTCCGTAAGAACTCTTATTCGGACTTCTTGCCGTCCATGTAGGTGACGAGGCTCGTGCCGTCGGTGGTGATCGTGTCGTCGCCCTTGGCCATCCACGAGAACGACCAGGGGCCGGAGACGCCGCAGCCGTCCTTGCACTCGAAGCTGACGGACTTGCCGGCGGGGATGGTCTCGACCTTCTCCTTGCTGCCCCAGTCGACGCCAATGCTGATCTCGGCGCTCGAGGTATTCTTGACGGTGACGGCGGCTGCGGGGCCGGCGATCAAAAGAAAAGCCGTGATCGCGCTGAGCAATCTCACAG
>JBAQHC010000005.1:0-1518 GCA_049288095.1 Alphaproteobacteria bacterium
GGCATTAACATCGAAATGATATCGACCTCCGAAATCAAAATCTCCGTTGTCATCGACGCGAAGTATTCCGAGTTGGCGGTTCGCGTATTGCACGATGCATTCATCGGGAAGCAGGGAAATCCATGAAAGACGTATTGATCTACGACACAACACTTAGAGACGGCTGCCAGGCCGAGGATATCTCCTTTACGCTTGAAGATAAGCTCCGCATTGCGGAAAAGCTGGATGAGTTGGGCGTTGACTACATCGAGGGCGGATACCCTGGATCAAACCCGCGCGACGCGGATTTTTTTAAGCAAATAAAAAAACTCAAGCTTAAGAACACGAAGATTGCCTCGTTTGGAACTACGCGCAAGCCCGGCGCTAAACCCTCGCAGGATCTGAACCTTAAAACGCTGCTGGACGCGGACACTCCCGTCGTTACGCTGGTCGGCAAGACCTGGGATCTCCACGTGCGTGACGATCTGCGCATCAGCAAAAAGGCCAACGTGGAGCTGATTGCGGATTCGCTGGCTTACATGAAGCGGCACGTCGATGAGGTGATCTTTGACGCCGAACACTTCTTCGACGGATTCCGTTCGAACCCCGAACACGCGTTGGAGTGCTTGCGGGCGGCGGCGGAGGCCGGTGCGGACTGGATCGTGCTTTGCGATACCAATGGCGGGCGGTTGCCCGGTGAAATTCGCGAGGCGGTGGGGCGCGTGCGCGAGACAGTCAGGACGCCCCTAGGCATTCACTGCCACAATGACGGAGAGCTGGCCGTGGCGAATACGCTGGCGGCCGTGGAAATGGGCGCGCGCCAGGTGCAGGGGACGATTAACGGATTCGGCGAGCGCTGCGGCAATCTTAATTTGTGCTCGATCATTCCCAATTTGCAGTTGAAGCTGGGAAAGAATTGCATTAAACCAGCGCAACTAAAAAAATTGCGTGAGGTTTCGCATTTCTTCTACGAGCTAGCCAATATCAATCCGAACAAGCGCCAGCCGTACGTCGGGGACAGCGCTTTTGCGCATAAGGGCGGGCTCCACGTTTCCGGAGTGTTGAAGAACCGGGAGACTTACGAGCATATCGATCCGCAGGTCGTCGGCAACCGCCAGCGCGTGCTGGTCTCGGATCTCGCGGGAAGAAGCAATGTCATTTACAAGGGTAAAGAGTACGGCATCGATCTCCGCGGTCATGATCAAGCGGTCCATGAGATCCTGCGCCGCACCAAGGAATTGGAAAGCCAGGGCTATGAATTTGAAGCGGCGGAAGCGTCGTTTGAGCTCTTGATGCATGAGGCGCTCGGGCGCAAAAAGAAAAACTTCCGTCTGGTCGGATTCCGGGTCATCGATGAAAAGAGAACCGAGGGTGAGCCGCCGCTTTCCGAAGCGACGATCATGGTCGAAGTTGACGGTGTCATGGAGCACGCCGCGGCCATGGGCAACGGACCGGTCAATGCGCTGGATCAGGCTTTGCGCCGGGCGCTTACGAAGTTTTATCCCTCGCTGAAAGAGGTCGAGTTGCTGGACTATAAGG
>JBAQHC010000006.1:0-2306 GCA_049288095.1 Alphaproteobacteria bacterium
CGTCAGGCCGAATCTCCGATCGGCGGCGCGAGCTGAGCGCCGGCTCAACCGCAATGTCATTCCTATCATCGGCAACATTAGACTCGCTGATCTACACCCCCGCGACATCAATGCTGTCATTGATCCAATCCTGAAGCGAAAGCGGCCACGCGAGGCAAATATGACGTTCGAAGCCTTGCGCGCGATGCTGCGTTGGGCGGTCAAGCGTGGCGATCTCGATCATTCCCCGATTGACCGAATGGCAAAGCCGGCGCCCGAAGGCGCGCCGCGCGAGCGCGTTCTATCCGACAATGAAATTCGCCTAATGTGGAACGCGCTAGCGGCAGCACTTCGATCGAAGGCAGCGCAGCGCATCGTAAAGCTTTGCCTGATCACGGGCCAACGCGTCGGCGAAATAGCGGGCATGCGCATAGATGAACTCGACTTCAACCGCGCCGTGTGGTCCCTGCCTGGCGATCGGGTCAAAAACGGCACGGCACACACTGTGCCCCTCTCCGAGATGGCCATCGGCATAATCAATGAAGCGATCGAGGCCGCCGGCAAGAAGCCTGAATTCGTTTTTCCCTCGATCGATGCAAGAGGCAATGTGCAGGCCCTATACGCCCATGCCATCACAACAGCGATCCGGCGGGCGCACATGCCAACGAAGCAGAAGCCCGCGGGCCGTCTAAACATGGCGCCCTTCACCGCCCACGATCTGCGCCGAACCGCGCTCACGCGCCTCGCCGCGCTCGGCGTGCAACCCATCGTGATCGGCGCAATTGCGAACCACCTGAGTGTCACTAAGGCGAGCGTGACGTTCATGCACTACGTGCAGCATTCGTACCAGGCGGAAGCACGCGCAGCGCTCGACCTATGGGCCGAGCGGCTCGACGCGATTATCACCGGTCCGACCGCCACGGTGGTGTCTCTTGCGAGGGCGAGAACATGAGCGAAGTGCCATTTCCCGAAGGCGATGAGTTCGACCGCATGGTCGAAAGGCATGCGCGTGAGACGCTCATTCCCGGCTATCTCCGCGAGGTCGAGAGGTGGGTCGCGAAAATCGAGAGTGACTCAAGTGACATTCGAAATTCCCCGGACGTTCAACCTAACCGCCGCCATGGCGGCACGTTTGTGAGCAATCTCACCGATCTCAACGGCATCAAAGAGCACGTGAAGCGCATCCGTGAGAAATTCGAGACGGGGCGCTTCTTGCTCGCGTTAAGCAGCCTGGAAGATTTGAAAGCCCGCGTGGCGCAGGTAAACGCTAGGATAGCTGGTCCGGCCATGGCAGCGCATGGTCGCCGCCGCGCCAATAAGGAACGTCATGAAGACGCCGCCCTGAATCACAAGACGTGGCAAGGCGATGCCGCCGTGATTTGGGCAAACGAACCTTCGCTTTCGAAAAGCAAAGTGGCCAAACGGCTCGCTGAAAGATACCGAACCGAATGCGCCGCCGCTGGTGCCAAGGCATCCAGCGCAGATACGATTCGGCGGCATCTAAGAAAAACTTCGGCCCCTGGTAAGGCCAGCTAGGCCTTACCAAATCGCGCGGCATATCAATCGCTCGCACAATCAACTTGCGAGGCGCTTTGATGATCACCGACGATATGCTGGACGCGAAAGCGGCGTGCGCTTTTTTAGGCGGCTCCCGACCAATCCATGTGAGCACCTTTTATCGAGGCATCGCACAGGGTCGGTTTCCCCGCCCGATAGCCATCGGGCCTAATGTCAAACGCTGGCGGCGCGCTGAATTGGCGGCGGTGATCGAAGCCGCCGCCGCCGCGCGCGAGAGTGCATGAGCAAAATGGATACCTATATTTTGGAGTTGGCGATCGCAGTTGGCGACCGGCGCATTGGCGTGGTCCGCGTGCGTGCGGATGACGCGCAGCATGAGGGGCTGACCGCCGAGGGCAGCTCTATCGGGCGTTTTACGAGCGCACGTGCGGCGGTCTTCGCGCTGATCGCAAGTGAGCTGACCCCTGGCGCGCCCGCTAAGGGCGAGATCTTCCACGATCTTGCGGATTGGCAAGTGAGCTTTGTCGACACCCCTGGCGCGGGCCAATCCGGCTTCGTCGTTGTGCGCCCGGACGGCCAGCGCTTTCGAATCACCGAATGGCGCCGCCTATGAAGGCTCACGACCAAGCGGCGTCGAGGAGAATTTTTCGCTCGCAGTGGGTTGAGCGAGTGATGAGCGATCCATTGCTTACTTTTGGCATTCGCGTTTGTGCGTTTCACATCGCGCGGCACATGAATGTCGAAACGGGTCGTTGCGATCCAGGTCGGGCGCGGCTTGCGGAGCTTGCCGGGTTTGCAGATGGACGTTC
>JBAQHC010000007.1:0-1538 GCA_049288095.1 Alphaproteobacteria bacterium
GGCCTATGATTTCTCGCGCTTCGGCACGATCGGTGATATTGGCGGCGGCCGCGGCCATTTGCTCAAGGCAGTGCTGGAGGTCGCGCCACGCGCGAGCGGCGTACTGTTCGATCTGCCACCGGTGATCGAGGCCGCGAAAGAGATCGCGAGCAATCGCATCCGCCTACAGGCCGGCGACTTCTTCAAGGACAAGCTGCCAGCATGCGATGTCTATCTGTTGATGAGCGTCGTGCACGATTGGTCGGACGATGAGGCTAAAGAGCTGCTCGCAGCCGTCCGCCGCGCCGCGCCCAGCCACGCCAAGATATTGGTGATCGAGACCGTGCTGCCGGAGGAGCCCAAGCCGCATCTTTCGCTGCTCGGCGATGTCGCGCTCATGGCCATGACGACGGGCCAGGCCCGGACGCAGCGGGAATTCGCCACTCTCTTCTCGGCATCGGGCTTTGCGCTCGAGCGCAAGATCGATACGAACACGGAATATTCGATCCTGGAGGCTGCAGTCGCGGCATGAGTGAACCCCGCAATCCATCCGCAAATGTCGTGGATCTCTCGACGGCCTATTTCGTGTCGCGTGTGCTGCATGTCGTCGCGGAGCTTGGCGTTGCCGATGCGCTCGGCGATGCGCCAATGACCGCCGCCGAGCTTGCCGCCAAGACCGGCGCCAATGCCGATGCAATGTTCCGCGCACTGCGCCTTTTGGCCTCACACGGCGTGTTCGAGATGAGTGGCGATCGTTTCACGCACAGCGAAGCCTCGCGCCTTTTGCGCCAGGATCATCCGCGGTCGCTGCGGCCCTGGGTGCGCATGATGGGATCGCCGCTCAATTGGAACACGTATGGCTTGTTCGAGCACACGATGCGGACGGGCAAGCCCGGGCGCGATGAATTGATCGAAGGCGATTTCTTCGCCGACTATCTGCCCAAGCACCCCGATCTCGGAAAGTTGTTCGATGAGTCGATGACGTCGGCTGCACGCCAGCGCATTCCGGCAATCGTCGGAGCTTACGACTTTTCCGGATTTGCAACGATCGCCGATATCGGCGGCGGGCGCGGCCACTTGATCGATGCAGTGCTTGCGGCAACGCCTTCGGCCAAAGGCATTCTGTTCGATCTCAAGCACGTGGTTGCGCGGGCGGAGCGCCGCTCCGGCGACCGGCTCACGATCATGGGCGGCAGCTTTTTCGATGATCCGCTACCCTTGGCCGATGCCTATCTCGTGATGCATGTCATTCACGATTGGAGCGATGAGGAATCGATCCAAATCCTCAAGGCACTGCACCGCGCTGCGCCAAAGCATGCCAAGCTGTTGATGATCGAGCGCGTGGTCACTGATGGGCCGGGCTCTGAACACGGCAAGCGCATGGACATTCACATGCTCGCCGCACTGTCGGGCCGCGAGCGCACGCACGCGGAGTTCGAGAGGCTGTTCGCGGCATCCGGCTTTTCGCTCGACCGCGTGACCCCCACCGCCGCCGGCGCTTCCATCCTCGAAGGCACGCCGCGCTAAGCGTGATTGTCTCAGTTGGAATCAGGCGCTTT
>JBAQHC010000008.1:0-3615 GCA_049288095.1 Alphaproteobacteria bacterium
CAAGCGCCTGAAACACACCCGACATAGCCCATGCCGAAAATCGATACGCGCATCGGACGCCCCAAAAATCCCACAAGGCGCCGCGCCGCGCCTTGAGACCAAGCTTCCCACATAGCGAAAGTCTTGCCAACGATCGTGCGCCGATATCACCGGGATTTCTCTTGTGATCGGTTCTTGCTGGTGTTCTCGTCTTGGTACGGGTTTGATGGCGTGCGCTGGACAGGGCTTGGGGCCTGATGCTGCTTCGACAAGTTATCGGCTACGCGCCTTCGCTCGTCATTCCGGGGCTCGCCGCCTTCGGCGCAATATTTTGCTACACACGCCTCTTGAGTCCCGCCGACTTTGGAAGCTTTTCCCTGGCGCTCAGCACAATGGCAGTGCTGAATTCTGTCTTCTTCTCCTGGACGCAGATGGCGCTCCCGCGACTCGCGCCCCAGGCGATCAGGGCAGGCCGGATGAGCGAGCTTCGCGCGACGGCGCAACTGCTCTTTGCCGGCATTAGCCTTCTTATGGTCGCCGGCTCCGCGCTGATTAGCGGATGCGTTCCAATCGGGCACATCAAGCCGTTGCTCGCCCTCGCCGTGCCGCTGTCTTTGACGCGCTCGCTTCTGAATATGAACCAGGCGTTTCACAGAAGCGCCCTCGACATTCGCAGCTACAACATAATCGAGTGCGGTCAAGCCATCCTCGGGCTCATCGCGGGTATTGCGCTCGTTTACTTCCTGAATCTCGGCAATCTCGGCGCGGTCATAGGCATGATCTTCGGTATGGCCGCGGTGGCGCTCGTGGACCTTAAAACAATGCTCGAAACAGCGTTCAAGCATGCGAGCGGGCGCGCGGTTAGAGAGATCGCCCAGCTCAGCCTGCCGATGGTTGCGACCATGGGCTTTACTTTGATCATCTCGACGGCGGATCGATATTTCATCGATTATTTCCACGGCGTGGATCAACTGGGTTACTACGCGGCCGGCTACACGCTGATGGATCGAATCAATCAGATCCTTTTCAATCTGGTAGGAATGCCCTCGTACCCGCTTCTCGTTCACCGGCTGGAGAATGAGGGGGTGGATGGCGCGCGCGCACAAACCTACACCAACGGCATCGTGATGTTGGCGCTTGTCCTACCTGCCTGCACGGGACTGATCCTGACGGCCCGCCAACTCGACGCCGTGTTTATCGGCAGCGCGTTACGCGGCGGCGCAATCCAGGTGATGCCTTGGATCGCAGCGGCTTCGGTTTTCAACGGCATCACATCACATTATTTCGATATTGCCTTTCACCTCGCGAAGAAGCCGCAACTTCTGTGGTTCACGCGTGGGCCGGCGGCCGCCTTCAGCCTGTGCGCGAATCTCCTTTTGATTCCCCGCTTCGGCTATATCGGCGCGGCTTGGTCGGTCTTCGGGTCTTACCTTTTGCTTCTCGTTTTGACGATTGTGTTCAGCCGGCGCGTATTTCCGCTGCATTTTCCGTTCAGGCCTGCGCTCAAGATCGCGGCATCCACCGCCCTCATGGCTGGCGTGCTAGCGCCAATACCGTTTCCCGAGACGCTGCTTGGCCTTATTGCGATGGTCGTGCTGGGCGCCGCTACCTATGGCGCCGGACTTGTCGCCTTCGATGTGCTGAACTTAAGAACGCGCCTAATGGCGCTTGTGGGACACTGAGCCACACCTGGAAGCAGGCATCTAGTTCGTTCTTGCGCCGGCGTTCTTATTGAAAGCAAGCAGACGTTCAACTTCGTCGGCACGATGCACAAAGACGAAGTTGTTTACATAGAGTGGATGTGCGCCGCCGCGTAAATTCGCTACATTCTGATGGACGCTCGGGTCGAAGCGCTCGATCGGTATTACCGAGCCCTCAGTCAGGAACAAGCCCTTATAGCCTCTCACAAGAAGAAAATCCGCCACGCTTCGAACGGCATTGGGACGATGCCGCTCTTCGGCTTCGATAAGTAAGTTTGGGTGATCCCTTTCTATCGTCGAGACCGCTCCCTGCAGTGCGGCAAGCTCATGGCCTTCAACATCAATCTTGATGAACCCAACATTGCTCAAATTAAGCGAGTCGAGCGTCATCATCGGCACCGCCAGCGAACGGCTTGCCACACGGTGAAGCGGATTGGCTGGTTCGACCGTCGCCATTCCTTCCGTACCCGCTTCGACCGGAATGCGTAGAAGCGCCTCACCCATATGATCGGAAGCTGCAGCCTCAATGACACAGACGTCCGGCAACGCCGACCTTATGAAGCTTGCCCACTCTGAGTTTGGTTCGATTGCGAATACGCGCGCGGAATATTTCCGAAGGTAAAATGCAAAGATCCCGCAGTTGGCGCCCACGTCGATCGCATTCGCATCCGGCCGACACAACATTGACAATAGCCGTAGCTCTCTTTCACCAGAATGCCATGCCTTCAGCGCCCGCTTGTGCAGGCGCACTTTGGGTGGAACAAGGTTGATCAAGGCGCTGCGAAGATTCACCTGTGTGCCCCCAAAAGCCGCACTCGATTTTGAGAAGAGCGACCCGCCGCGGATGAACGCCATAATTAAACGTTAGCTCCTGATGCGTTCCGTGTGAAGCGGCTGTCGAGGTTCGCTAGACCCGCTGCTCGGGCTTGCCGGAATGATAACTCTTGGCGTGGCGGCACGAGTCTCGTCGCACTCGGTTTGCCGAATGCGCGAGTGCGCTTGACTGCGCCTATCAGACACTAGCGCGCAGCCG
The DNA here is from genome assembly GCA_049288095.1 of Alphaproteobacteria bacterium. GTDB lineage: Bacteria > Pseudomonadota > Alphaproteobacteria > CAWBKL01 > CAWBKL01 > CAWBKL01. The sequence continues at coordinate 2,713 of JBAQHC010000008.1, forward strand.
GTTTCCCGTGAGGCCTCTCAGAGTCCTCACTTGGCGCTGGAAAGCCGGGCTGCGTCGGCACCACCGGCACGAGCGGCGCGGCCGCATAGAGCGGGCGAGAGCGTACCGTTTCGGGAGCACTCGGCTCGATCGCGTTGACGACAAGCGCTGGATGGCGAAATTGCTTGCCGGTGAGCCGCAAAAGCGAGCCGTTGTAAGGTTGGCCGTCGATGAGCACGGCGAACTTTGGTGGCATGTCGGTCGTTGCAAGAATGAAGGCCGTCGGAGCATAGGCACGATGCAGAACAAAAGCCGCGCAATTGAACACTGATTTGTCGCGCAGCATGATGTTGCGGTCTTTCTCGCAGCCTTTGAAGGTGCCGACGACTTCGGTTCTTGAGGCGATGTGATAGCCATGCGTCAGGAAATCGTTGAGATTTGGTGCTGCATGCGCCGGCTGATTGCCTAGCAACCAAGCGGATAACAGGAGCAGGAGATTGCGCTGCGAGAGGCTCATCGAAAAATACCTCCGTCAATTGCGAGAAAATGGCGACGCGGGATGTTCAATCAATCGCCTCAAGAGCTCAAGTGTCAGCTGAGTGCCTGGGGTTCCATTGCTGTGGAGCTAGAACGCGCTATCACACTTCACGACGACCCAGATCGTGCGCAACAGAATCTGAAGGTCGAAGAGAATTGACCAATTTTGGATGTATTCAAGGTCATAGGCGACCCGCTCTTTCACTTGTTCCTTCAAATGAGTGGCGCCCCTTGATCCGTTGACCTGTGCCCACCCTGTCAAGCCGGGCTTCACACGATGCCGATGAGCATATTCCTCGACGATATCGCTGCACAAAAGGCCGTCGGTGCGCATCCCGATAGGCAGCGGGCGCGGTCCGACCAACGACATGTCGCCACGAATAACGT
>JBAQHC010000009.1:0-2935 GCA_049288095.1 Alphaproteobacteria bacterium
CAAGCGCCGCGAACGCATCGCGGCAATGGAAGCGGATCTCAAGCGGAGCTTTGAAAGGCTTGCTACTCGGTTGCCGGACGGAGCTTGGGAATTGATCCAGCCGGTGCGTGTCAATCTTCTGCGCCGACGGCCGCGCCGTTCGGCGTAAGAGAGGTTTGATGCGTATTCTCTTCTTGGGCGACATTGTCGGGCGGGCCGGGCGCGAGGCCGTGCTGAAGCACCTGCCCAGTCTCAAAGCTGGCCTCAAGCCCGACGCCGTCATCATCAATTGCGAGAACGCGGCGCACGGCTTCGGCATCACCGAATCCATCACCCAGGAGCTGATCGGCGCGGGCGCCGATTGCCTGACCAGCGGCAATCACATTTGGGATCAGCGCGAGACGCTTGGCTTTATCGCGCGCGAGCCGCGGCTCCTCCGTCCGCTCAACTATCCCAAAAGCACGCCGGGCCACGGCAAGGCGATGATCGAGACATCGGCCGGCCGCCTGCTCGTCATCAACGCCATGGGCCGGCTCTATATGCCCGAAGTGCTCGATGATCCTTTCGCCGCGGTCGGCCGCGAACTAGAAACAACGGCGCTTGGCGCCGGTGCTGACGCGATCCTCATCGATTTCCACGCCGAGGCGACCAGCGAGAAGCAGGCGATGGGGCATTTTTGCGATGGCAGGGCAAGCTTTGTCGTCGGCACGCACACCCATGTTCCGACTGCGGATCATATGATCCTGCCAGGCGGCACAGCCTATCTCTCTGATGCCGGCATGTGTGGGGATTACGACTCGGTCATCGGGATGAAGAAGAGCGATCCGATCCGCCGCTTCACGCACAAAATTCCAACGGCGCGGCTCGAGCCCGCGGAGGGCGAGGGCACGCTTTGCGGCGTCTTTGTCGTCACTGCTGAAGACGGGCGCGCCGGGCACATTGCTCCGGTCAGAGTCGGCGGCAAGCTCGCACCTCATCTGCCGAGCTTCGAAGCGTGAGTGCTAAATGCACTCACTGAGTGAGCTCACCAAATTGAGATTGGTAGCCTAAATGAGTTTGAGATTGCCGGCGTTGGTTTTGCCGCGCTCGGTCATCAGGTCATAGCTGACCTTCTGGCCTTCATTGAGGCGGCCGATTCCGGCGCGTTCGACTGCTGTGATGTGCACGAACACGTCCTTGGAGCCGTCATCAGGCTGAATGAAGCCGTAGCCCTTTTGAGCGTTGAACCACTTCACGGTTCCGGTAGCCATAGCGAGTTAGTCCTTCAACAAATCAAGCGTTGTAATACAATGGACTTACACGGTTAAACGCGCAAGCCAGCACATTTAGTCAGTGCTGTCTTCAAAAGCCCTAAAAGCTGAGGTGTAGACAGCGTGGCGGCTCCTTTCGGCGTCAGGGCCCCTGGTAACTGTTGTTCGCAATCTAAACTTGAGTCTTTGTCAGTTAGCTTGAGACTTTAATTTTTGTTGATTAGGCCTCAACTGGTCGCGAAATCAAAAATGGAACTGAGACTTGCCGCCTTTTTAAGAGATCGGACTGGCGATGGGCATGCCGAGCACCGCCCGGCCGTGCGCCCTTGATCCAGACGGCTGAAGGGCGCCGTCAACCGGCGAAATTCACGGGCACGCCGCGCGGGATGATGCCGCTCGGGTTCACGCGCCTGAGCGAATAATAGTTCTGCACATAGAGGCGCGGCTTCACCGTCGCGGCGATGCTGGGCGTTGCATAGAGATCCTTGGTGTAGCGCCAGAGGTTCGGGAAATCCTGGATGCGCTGGCGATTGCATTTGAACGCCGAGAAATAAGCGACATCGAAACGCACCAGCGTCGGGAACAGGCGCCAATCGGCCTCAGTCTGCATGTCGCCGATGAGATAGCGCCGGTTTGCAAGGCGCGCTTCAAGCGTATCGAGCGCTGCGAAGAGCTGATCATAGGCCTCGTTATAGGCTTCTTGGCTGCGCGCGAAACCGGTTTTGTAGACGCCATTGTTGATGTTGTCGTAGATGAAGGCGTTGAGCGCCTCGATCTCGGGCCGGAGAGCATCGGGATAGAAATCCTTGTCGTTGCCGGCAACACCGACGAACGCGCTGTTCAGCATACGGATGATCTCGGAGGATTCATTGTTGACGATTTTGTTCGTCTTCTTGTCCCAAAGCACCGGGATGGTCACCTTGCCGGTGTATTTGGGGTCGCTTTTGGCATAAGCCTCGTAGAGATATTTGAAGCCGTTGATTTGATCGAGCGTGCAATCGGGGCATTCAGGGTCGAGCGCGTAAGTCCAGCCTTTGTCGCCGAGATAGGGCAGGCAATAGGAGATCGTGATCGCGCTTTCGAGGCCCTTGAGCACGCGGAACATGATCGTGCGATGCGCCCACGGGCAGTGATAGCCGACATAAAGGTGATAACGCCCGGTCTCGGCGGGGAACTTGGTCGAACCGTCGTTCGAGACGCGGTCGCGCAAGACACTGGCGATCCGCTTGAACTCGCCGGAGGCGCCGGTCTCGGGCGGCTCGCCCTCGACCCACTTGCCGTCGATCATCATACCCATGGCGGATGCCCTCAAATCGCTTGCCTTCGAACTATATTAGTTTTGAGCGCGATACGATGAGAGAAAGGGCCAAGACGTGATTTGCACCGTTGGGCGGGCATCGAGATTCGTTCGCAAGAGAAGCAAGATGTTGAATGAAAAGAGGCTTCGGGGCTGAAAATCGAAAAATCCAGCAAACGAATAGGGACGTTTTCCCCGTTTCGCGAGGCTTGTCTTCCAAGGCGCGGTCCCACTAAAAAGTCGGCGCGAAAGGCGTAAGGGACTTCGTCATGGCAGGGCATTCACAGTTCAAGAACATCATGTTCAAGAAGGGCGCAAAGGACGCCAAGCGCGCCAAGGCCTTCACCAAGCTTGCGCGCGAAATCTTCGTTGCCGCGAAGGCCGGCGGCCCCGACCCGCAATATAACCC
>JBAQHC010000010.1:0-2964 GCA_049288095.1 Alphaproteobacteria bacterium
GCCAGTTGTCCTCGCTCTGCGACATCAAGAAGATGAACGCTTCTTCGAGACCTGAGGGGATGGGCGTGACGGTCAAATCCGGGCGTGACATATAGGGCTCGAGCGCCGCTTTAAGCGCCTCCTCGTCGCGTGAGGCGACATGAAGCGCCTCGCCGAAGCGGGCGACCACTTCAACGCGTTTGTCGTTCTTCAGCGCAACGCCTGCTTCGTCGACGCCTTCGCCCAAAAGCTTGTAAGCGTGAAGCCCGACGCGGGCAGGAATTTCGCGCGTCGGCCCATCGATCAGCTTTTTGCCCCACGCGATGAAAGCGATGTGATCGCATTGCACGGCCTCGTCCATGTAATGCGTCGAAACGAGCGTTGTGACGCCGCGCTGTGAATAAGCCCTGATTTGATCCCAGAAGTCGCGCCGCGCTTTTGGGTCGACGCCTGCGGTCGGCTCATCGAGCAAGAGGAGATCGGGCTCGTGGATCATGCAAGCGGCGAGGGCGAGGCGCTGCTTCCAGCCCCCGGAAAGGCTCCCGGCAAGCTGGCTCGCGCGCCCGCGCAAGCCGAGCTCATCAAGCGCGCGGTTGACCCGCGCCAGGCGATGATCGAGCCCATACATACGCGCGATGAATTCGAGATTCTCGCGGATCGAAAGATCCTCGTAGAGCGAAAAGCGCTGCGTCATATAGCCGACGCGCTCTTTGATATCGGCGCTATGCGTGGCGACGTCGTGGCCGAGCACGGTTCCCGAGCCGCCGTCCGGCGTGAGCAGGCCGCACACCATGCGGATCGTTGTCGTTTTGCCGGAGCCGTTCGGCCCCAGAAAACCGTAGATATTGCCGCGCTCGATTTTAAGATCGAGATTGTCGACCACCGTGCGGTCGCCATACTTCTTAGTGAGGCCGCGCACATCGACAACCGCTTCGTGGGCCGCGTTCATTTGGCAAAGCTCACATCAACGGGTTGTCCCGGCCGTAATTCATGCGCATCGCTTGGCCGCGCTTCGACAAGATAAACAAGCTTAGCGCGCTCATCGCGGCTGTAGATAAAGGGCGGGGTGTATTGCGCATCGCGCGCGATGAAGCTGATACGCGCATCGATCGGTGCTTTGCAGGCGTCGCACGTAACGGTCACATCTTGGCCGAGCTTGATCGACGAGAGCTTTGTCTCCGGCACATAGAAGCGCAGCTTGATATTGGCAGGCGGCAGGAGCGCGAGGATCGGCTCGTTGGGGCCGGTGCGCTCGCCTTGGCGGTGATAGATTTCTTCAACAGATCCGGTGACGGGCGCGGCGATTTCGCGGTCGGCCATGTTCTGCTGTGCGGTTGCGAGCGATGCTTTCGCTGCAAGCACGCGCGCATTGGCAGAGCTCAGGGCCGATGAAGCTTGATCGAAGTCGGCGCGCGATTTGGTGCCGCTCGCGAGCAAATTCTTTGTCCGGTCGAATGTTTGCTGCGCGAGAACTTGCGCGGATTGCGCATCGTTGCGGTTCTGCGCGGCGCTTTCCAAGGCTGGGGTTTCTAGTGTCGTGTCGAGAGAGACGAGCGGGGCGCCCTGCGTGACGCGGTCGCCTTCCTTCGCGGTGAGCTTGGTGATCGTGCCGGCGACGCGCGCCGAGACATAGATATAGTCGGCCTCGGCATAGCCCTCGATCTTATCGCTGGCTCTGCTTCCGCATGCCGCAAGTGCGGCCGCAACGAGAATCAAGAGCAGAAGCGCGGATGTGATTCTACCTGTCATTGGATGCTCCCAAGTCCGTGCACCAGAACGTCGATCTGTCCACGGACGAATTTTGCGGGGTCGCTGAGGCCGCTCTCGCCTGCGAGCACATGAGTCCATAAAGCTTCAAAGAGCAGGGGGCCGATGATGGCGCGCGTTGCGGCAACCGGATCGACATCGCGGAACTGGCCGAGCTCGATACCGCGGCGGATCAGCCGTTCGATAGCGGCGCGGCCCGGCTCGGCGACCGCGCGGCGATAGTGATCTCTGAGTTCAGGGAAACGCGCGGAGATTGAAATGACGAGTCGCGGTACTGCAAAGATGCGCGGATTGCTGATGAGCGTCGCAACGCCGCCCAGGAACAGGGTGAGCGCGGCTTTTGGGTCTTGGGCTTCGGCCTCTGCAGCCGCGGTGACGCGCGCCACGAGTGGCGTGATCTCGCGCTCCACAAGCGCGCGGAGCAGCGCCTCCTTGCTGTCGAAATAGAGATAGACCGCGCCTTTAGAGAGCCCGGCTTTGCTGGCGATGTCCTCGATGCGCGCGGAATCAAAGCCCTTGGCGATGAACTCGTCCAAGGCGGCGGTCAGGATTTCGTCGGGCCGGGCATCGGCCCGGCGGCGCCAGGTCGGCTTGGGTTTTGCGCTGGTTCTTGCCATGTGGCTCCTCTTGTCGGCAAGAATATAAATGACCGGTCAGTCAGTTTCAAGCCCCTGAGCTCTTATCCCTCCCCCCTATGGGGGAGGTTAGGAGGGGGATTGGAATGTTACCTGGCGCGGCATCAACCAATCCCTCCCCTAGCCCCTCCCAAAGGGAGGGGGACTTTGTAGGGATCTGGCAGGGGGGTTAAGCGCCGGGCCGGCTCGCCATGATGACGCGCGCGGAGAGCTTTCCGGTCTCAAGCAGCAGGGCGACGGTCGCCCAGATCTCGAGCTGAGCGCCGAACGCTAAAGTCATCTGGCGCTTCGCTGGCTCTTCCATGGTACGCAGCTCGACCAGCTTGTCGACGCAAGCCTGAAAGCCGCCCCGGATCTTGGTCATGATGTCCTTGGAGAGATCGGTCTCTTCACCAAGGCGTAGGCCCGCTGCCGAAAGCGCCTGCTTGTGCTCGGTGAATGGCCGCAAGCGCTGGAACAGCTCGGGCCCTGCGAGCGGCACGGGCACTTCAAGCGCAAGGTCGGCGACAAACAAGCGCCCCTCGGGCCGGAGGCCTTTTGCAATGAGCCCATAGACGGCACCGAGCTCATCAAGCTGGCTCGT
>JBAQHC010000011.1:0-4664 GCA_049288095.1 Alphaproteobacteria bacterium
GCCGCCTGAACCGGAAGTCGATTTCGAGACGGAGGCGGGGGCGAAGTAATCCGCAATGCCGCGCTTCTGCTCCGGGCTCGTCGTGTTGATGAGCCAGAGCAGAAGGAAGAACGCCATCATCGCGGTCACGAAGTCGGCATAGGCGACCTTCCAGGCGCCGCCGTGATGGCCGCCGGCCACCTTCTTGATGCGCTTGATGATAATCGGGCGTTCTTCGTCTTTCGACGCCATGTCGTCCCACCACTCTCTACGGTGGGGATTGTGCCCGTGAGGCCCTTAACATCGCGTGTCAAAAGTTAACGGGTCGCGTTGCGGCGCCCCGGGGCCGCGTGCTTCAATCCGGCAAAGTTCGAGGAGACAGCCATGGCCGATGCATCCCACTTGCCGCAAGGCGCGCTCGCGGCGCGGCTCAAGAGCGGTAAATTCGTCGTCACCGCAGAGATGTCGCCGCCGCCGCCGGTATCGACCGATCCGGCTGAGTGGGTCGGCAAGGCTGCGCCTCTCAAGGGGCTTGCGACCGCCGTGAACGTCACCGACGGCGCGGGCGCCAAGGCGCATATGTCGAGCCTCGTGGCGTCCCACTTTCTCAAGCAGTCGGGCATCGAGCCGATCCTTCAAATGACCTGCCGCGACCGCAACCGGCTCGCGATCGAAGCCGATCTCTTGGGCGCGATGGCGCTCGGCATCAGGAACATTCTGACGCTCACGGGCGATAAGCCTGATGCCGGCGATCAGCCCGAAACCAAGGGCGTGTTCGATTTGAAGTCGGCCGAGATCGTCAAGATCGCCGACGTCATGCGCAAGGAGCACAAGCTGCCGCCCGGTACGGAAATCAAGGGCGACACCAATTTGCTGTTGGGCGGCGCCGATGCGCCAATTGATCCGCCTAAGGACTTTGTGCCGAAGGGGCTCATCGACAAGATCAATGCAGGCTGCGATTTCGTGCAAACGCAATTCTGCATGGATATCGGCGTTGTCCGGCGCTATGCCGCGCGCCTCAAAGAGCTCGGCCTTACCGAGAAAGTGAAGATCCTCATTGGCATCGCGCCGATCCCGTCCGAGCGCTCGGGCCGCTGGATGAAGGAGAAGCTGTTCGGTACGATCATTCCGGACGAACTCATCGACCGGATCGCGAAAGCGGCCGATCCGAAGGCCGAGGGCAAGAAGATCGCAATCGAGCTGTTGCAGCAGCTCAAGGACATCCCCGGCATTGCCGGCGCGCATATCATGGCGCCGACTTTCCCCTCCGCCATGCCCGAAGTGATCGCCGAATCCGGCGTCACGAAATGACACGAAGTGTCATCCTCGAAAGCGGGTATCCGGCACTGAACCCTCTCCCGCGGGGAGAGGGTTGGGTGAGGGCTTACAACGAGCCAGGAAGTTTTGTTTCGAATCCCTCACCAAACTGCGATAAATCCAGCTGTCCTCTCCCCGAGGGAGAGGACACAACAAATACCGCTGCGGTGAAATGACTGCCGCGCGAGATAATCCGCTTACGGATCAATCCTTGCACTCGAAGTTTGCGGCGTCATTAGGATCGCCGCTGCCTTTGTACTGCGCGTGTCTGGGGTAGGCGCAAAGCGGGCGTGAGCGTCCTGGAAAATCGTGACCCGTTGCTGTCAACGACTCGGGCGGCTTGTTGTGCTCGACCCAATCAATGAGGGGCGTTAAAGCATCGAACTCATCGAGCGCTGCGGGCCCGCCGCCGCAATGACCCATGCCGGGCACGAGAAAGAGGCGCGAGAACGCTTGTGTCTTCTCCGGTCCGCCGCTCGCCTCGCTGAGGCGCCCGTAATAATCGACTGTGTCTTCGGCGGAGAACCAAGGATCGCTCACGCCGTGAAAGAAGATGAGCTTCCCGCCGCGCCCGGAGAATGTGCCGAGATCGGTCCATTGGTTGGTGTCGCCGGTCATGTTTGAAAAGAAGGAGCTGGCGGCGGCTGCGTCCCTATCGACATCAGCCCCAGTCAAAACCGGGTTCGCTCCGGCGGGTCCGGTAGAGGCTTGAAGGAGGCCGGGAATGAACCCGGTCGCCGCAATCCCGGTGTCGTAATAGAAGCCGGGATAAACTTGTTTGCCTTGCGAGCTCTTTGGGCCGGCGAACGCCTTGTCGAGGGCGCTCACCTGCGCTTTTGAAAGGCATGCATCTGTCTTGGAGCCTTTGCATTGCAGGCTCTTGGGCTCGAACTTGCACGCTTTGACGTTGAAGATCATGCCGTCCTTGACGCCGTCCAAGTCGTCGCATGCCTCGAGCAACTTCGAGATGACGAGTTTCTTGTCGCTTTCGGCGAGGGCCTTGTCGGGTATCGGCTTGCCCTTGTCGTCCTTGGGCGCAATTGCCGTGAGCACACTCGAAACCCAGCGGTCGCCGATACCGGAAAACGCCGTGCGCATCGCAGGAGCACCCGAAATCACGCCGTCGAATTCGAGCGGGTAGCGTTGTGCAGCGATCATGGCTTCGCGCCCGCCCATCGAGCAGCCCGCGAAATAAGAATGCGCCAGTGGCTTTTTGTAATAGTCGGCAATGATCGCCTTGGCGACCTCCGCTACCTTGCCGATCGAGTTGTATTGAAAATCAAGGTTTGATTGTTGATCAGCGAAGAAGCTCGCATCGAACGCCGCTGAGCTGCGATGGCCGCTATCGGTCGAGGCGACTGCCATGCCGCGCGCAAGACCTAAATTTCCGCCCGTTCCGATGAGGCCCACGGAATCCACCTTGCCGATCGGCGGGTTGAGCACGCCATCGGTTCCGCCGCCACCCTGAAACAGAAACTGCCCGGTCCAATCGTTCGGCAACGCCACGGCAAAGCCGATGCTGTAGTCCTTTCCATCGCCACCCTTGTGCGGATTGATCGTGCCCTCAACGATGCAATGTGTCGGCAACGTACCCTTGACCGGCGGGATGCCAGGGAAGGGCGGGGGCGGTGGTGGCCCGGCGGGGACTTCCTCGGCCCGTGTCACGCTGATCACCGTGCCCGGCAGTTTGAAGTTCTTGAGAGCGGCGCAACGGTCTGCTGCCTGTGCTGAGCTCGCGAGCGCGCTCGCCGCGAGGATCACCGCGACTTTCGATGCCTGGAACACTTCTGCTTCCCCCTGATTTTTGTCATGGGTAAGGGCTTAAAGCTTGGGCGTCAAGACCCAGGTGCCGAGCGCTCCGTCCGTGTACTGACGTTGATCGGTCGCGATTTCGAAACTGTCGCCCTTCGCCCAGGCGCTCATGAGGTCATCATAGTGCGGCGAGAGCGGATTGCCCGATTGGCCGATCTCGATCATGAAGCGCGAGTGATCCAAATTGGAAAGATCGTAGATCGCGCGCATGCCTGCGCCATGTACATCGGCGAATGGCCGCGTGCCGGCATAAGGCATCTCGCCTCGATTGAGCGAGTTCGGGCCGCCATCCATCGGAAGCGAGCGATTGAACAAGTTCCCAAGAAACGGAATGCTGCCGAGCGCCTCATGACCGAAGCGCGCGGCATGCGCTTGATCCCACCGCCACATATGAATGTCGCCGCCATAACGCTCGGTGAGCATATCGAGCGTCCGTGTGAGCGCACGCGACGACATCTCATCGCAAGTTTCGGCGGAGGGTGTTTTCACATCGTCGCACCAGTGCGCCATTCCGTCGGAATTCGAGAGCACGCGAATGAGAAATCCAGGGCGGAGCGCGTGCATCTCGCCTGAGAGCTTTTGAAGCTCATCGGCTGTAATCAGCTGTTGGAGCGTGCTTGCCCAGGCAATGTAGATGAGCGGCTCGGCACGGTCGCCCACCATGTTGTAGTCCCATTTCGCGAGCAGCTTTATCGCATCGTCTTCGCGTGCGCTTGCGGGCTTGGCATGCAGGAGAAGGGGCAAGAGCTCCGCGGCGTCCGGCGAACGGTTATCCATTTGCATGCGGTTCATGTAGGCGATGTCCCATGGCGCGCCATTGCTCAAGAGTTCCCTAATGCGCCGCGCGCGATAGCCGGCCGGCCAATCGCCCGTGAGAAGATACGGATAATCGTCCGGCGCGATCTTGTTGTTCGCGGTGTAAATGCGTCCCGAGGGCGGGTTCAGCATATGCGGAAGCGCTGATGAAGGAATGTATCCCTTCCACAACGGATCTTGGTTGCGCCCATCCGCAGGCACGAGGCTTTTCGCCGGTGCATTCGGACCCCGTACAGGCACGAGCGCCGGCGTCGAATAGCCGATATCGCCGCCGGTGTCGGCGTAGACGACGTTTTGCATCGGGGTCTGGAATTTCGCCATTGCTGCAATGAAAGAAGCGATGTCATGCGCCGCCATCAGCATGACGCCTGCGTCCATCGTCGTGTCCGTGCGCGAAAGGCCAACGGCGGAAAGCGCCATCACCGCGTTCTTGGGTGTTGCTTGCGCGAGCGCTGGAAACACGGGCGGCAATACCGGGCCGTTGCGTGTTGCCTTGAGCGTCACGCGCTTCGTTCCACCAAGGCGCACTTTGATTTCGGCTTGCCGGGTTTGAAACGGCTCGGAACCCATCGGCGTCAGGTAGCGCGCAGGATCATCGGGATCGATTGTTTCGATGACGAGATCCTCGGTATCAACCTGCGCGGTCGTGAGGCCCCAAGCGAAGTGGCCATTGTGGCCAAGAACAACACTCGGAATGCCGGGTATCGTTGCGCCCACGACGTTGCCGAACGGAAAGGCAA
>JBAQHC010000012.1:0-1832 GCA_049288095.1 Alphaproteobacteria bacterium
GCGCTTATCTTATCGCCTCTCCCTTGAGGGGAGAGGCCGGATCGCCCGGCGTTAGCCGTTGGCGATCCGGGAGAGGGTGGGGCAACGAGTCTTTGATTCGACCCCTCTCCCTAGCCCTCTCCCTCAAGGGGAGAGGGGATTATATAGGATCGGGCCGGAGGCGCTCGATCTCGACGCCGACGCTGGCGGCATTGGCAATTGCCTTGAGCTTTTCGATCCGTACCCGGGCGACGATCACGCGCGGATCCTCGAAGGAAACCAGTGCGATGCGCTCGGCCAGCGTTTCGATCAGATTGAGGTGGCCGCTCTCGACCATCCGGCGCACCTTCTTGACGACCTCCTCATAGTCGACGACCGAAGCGAGATCGTCATCGAGCGGGCCTTTGCCCTCGCGCACGGTCAAATCGATATTGACGCGGATCGGCTGGGTCGTGCCGCGCTCGTGGGTGTGCACCCCGATCAGCGCGTCAAGCTCAAGGTCGCGCACGAACACATGGCGCTCGAGCCGGCTTGCGTCGGCGATCTTCAACGATGGGGCGCGCGGCGCTGTCATTCGGGATCGCTCGTGAGCGTGCAAGCTTGTTTAAGGCTGTCGCGCCGCACGGAGACGCGGCTCACCGGAAGCCCGCGCGTCCGCGCGCGTCGCCAGATATAAACGCACAAAGCCTCCAAAGTCGGTGCGCCGAGCCCTTCGACTTCGTTCAAATATTTCTTGTCGAGGCCTTGGCGGATGTCTTCGGCGGCGGCCTCGATATCGCCCAGATCGATGGCCCAGCCTTTCGCCGCATTTATGGGCGCCGAGCAGGTGATCGTCGCCTGGAAGCTGTGGCCGTGCAGGCGGCTATAATGGTCGCGGCCCACCTTGTCGGGCGTCAGATGATGCGCGGCGCTGAATTCAAAGCCGGCCGAAAGCTCAAACATAGAGCCTCGCTTGCTCGGCGATGTCCGCGCTCCTGAAGCGCGCAATACGGCAGCCGACGCTTTCGGCATCGGCATAGACGTCCGGCTTTTCGGTCGTGACGATCACGCCCAAGACTTTCTTCTCCTCAAGGCAGGCGGCGGCGATCTCTTGGCACAAAGTCTCCTGCAACGCAAAGTGCCGCGCCTTGACAAGCTCGCTGATGCGATGCCGGAGAAAGTCGTAATCAACGACGCTCGCTATATCGTCGGCCATGCTGCGATCAAGCTCCATGAACAGCTGGGCGCTGACGAAAATGCGCTGCTTGCCCGCGCGCTCGTTGGGATGGATGCCTATCGACGCCATCACGCTCATTCGGTTGAGGAAGGTCGAGTAAATCTGCATCAGCGTCCCTCTCTTATTTCCCCTCTCCCTCAAGGGGAGAGGTGACTCCCAACATCTTTATTTTGGGCCGCCTTTCTCCCGCACGACAAACATCACGTCGCGCTTTGACGGCACCAAATGCTGGCCCGCATCGACGAAAATGATCTCGCCGTTGATGCTGGGCGTTCCAAGAATGAACTCGGCGGTTTTGGCAATGTCGGTGAGCGCGACCGGAACGCCGGTGAGATTCATCCGGCTTGCCTCGGTGAATTCGCCAGCGGTTTGATCGCCGCTCGGCAGGCTGATGCCCGGCGCGATCGCGCAAACCCGCACATTGGGCGCATAAGCCATGGCCATGAGCTCGGTAGCGCCCCACAGCGCGTGCTTAGTGAGCGTGTAGGAGTAATAGTCCGTATTGGGATTCCAGAGCTTTTGATCGAGCATGTTGATGATGCAGCCTTTGAGGCCGCGCGCCGCTGCATGAGCGGCGAAGCGCTCGGCAAGAATGACCGGCGCCATCAGATTGACGCGCACCAGCTCGTCAAAAACC
>JBAQHC010000013.1:0-1899 GCA_049288095.1 Alphaproteobacteria bacterium
CGCAGCTCCTGCGAAATCAGCGCATGGCCGGGTTCGGCGAGCGCCAGAAGGCGCGCCGCAACATTCACGCCATGCCCCAAAAGATCGCCGTTTTGAGTGACGGTCACATCGCCCAAATGTGCGCCGACGCGAATCTCGGGCTCGCCCTCTGGGCGCTCATCGAGGAGCTGGAAGATCGCAGCGGCAGCTTCGCGCGCCGCCGCAAACTCCATCATGATGCCATCGCCCGCGGTGTTAAAGATGCGGCCGCCATGGCGGCCGGCAAGCTTGGCCAAGCGTTCGCGCAAGGCGATGACTTCTTGCGCCGAGACACTTGCGTCGGCTTCGGTGCGCGCCGAGTAGCCGGCGACATCGACACCGACGATCGCCGTCAAGCGAACTTGGGCCTCTTTCGCGGTCTTGGGCGCCTCAGCCCCGGACTCAGCGGGCGCCTTCACCAGCGCTCTGACAGCACGCACCACTTCTTGATAGTGAGCGCTCTCAACGTCTTGACGCCAGTCGTCGAGATCGGTGGTGTGCAGTGAGCGCGCATCGAGCGGCAGCTCCGCACTCTCGAACCGCACCGGCACGAGAATACCGCGATCCGCCGCCTCACGCGCCTCGCCGCGCACCCAGCGCGAGCCGACGGAAGCAGGCGTCCACACGACGATCGCCGCTTTGGCCGCGCGAAGCTCGCGCAGGATCAGCTGATCGAACTCTTGGCCCGGCGTAATCTCCGGGTCCCACCAGACGCTCCAGCCTTGCGACTCGAGCGCAGCCACCAGGGGCGCTACGCGCGTTTTATCGGCTCTCGCATAAGAGACGAAGATGTCAGCCATAGACCGATTATCTCATTTGTCCGATGCCCTTCACAATCGAGCCAGACCCTTGAAAACAAAGAAAAAGGGCGGACACCAGTCCGCCCTTCGTTGTTCTGTCTGGCGAAGGCTAACAACAGCCTCGCCGGAGACGCTAGTTGTTGCGCGTGCGCCAGCCTTCGGCATAGGTCTCGCGTGCGTCGCGGGCGTAGGGCACCGGCGAAACCTTGACGCGGACTTCAAGCGGCTTGTGGCGCTCCACGGTCGCCTTCTTGGAGCCGCCGCCGGCCTCCGGCTCGCCCCAGAGGAGCGTCAGCACATCGCCTTCCTGGATATCCGGATCGACGACGCCCAGCGACAGCGCCTGGCGCTCATTGGCCGAGTAGCCCGAGAACATCGACAGGCCGACGACCTTGCCGTTCTTCATCACGGCGTCGAAGCTCGACGAGCCGTAATTGCCGATCGGGATCTCGAAGTATTTGTAGATGTCGCTGCCGGGGGTGAAAAGGCAATCATAGGTTTTCTGAATGTCCGCGCCGTTCCACGCGAACGTCACCTTCTTACGGTGCGGCTTGCCTTCCATCGCCTTCACGGCGTCCGAGCCGATGAAGTCGTGGTCGAACTTGATGAACGGTCCGTAGCCCAACTCGTAGGGGTTCGTGTAGTAGTCTTCGATCTTCTTCGATACGAAGCTGCCGGCGATCGAGCCGGTGGCCTCATAGCCGCCAGCCGGCAGCCACTCGCGATAAGATTTCATCCGGTCGTCCGAATAGACCGCGGGAAGCGGCGACGGAATCCAGCCGGACTCCAGCGTGTTGGAGGCATAAGCGCGCGAGCCGACAGCCGTGAGGCCGAACTCCTTGCCCGCTTCCATGATGATCTCGCGAATTTCGAGATATTGATCGTACGGCCCCCAGATCTCGAGGCCCGGCTCGCCCGCCATGCCGTGACGCAGCGCGCGCACTTCGCGGCCGGCGATCTTGATCTTATCCATGAAGAAGAACTTGATGTCCGGGATCGGCCCGCCATTCAGCTTCGCAATCACATCCTTGGCCTTGGGGCCCTGGATCTGGAAGCGGTAATGGTTGCGCTTCACCGCGCG
>JBAQHC010000014.1:0-1529 GCA_049288095.1 Alphaproteobacteria bacterium
CGTGGGCCGGATGATGGCGCATATCGCCGGTGGGCAGACGACCGCCGATCAAAGGATTGTTGCTAAAGATGTTGCGTTGATGGCGCCGGTAGCAACCCAATATACTAGGAATCAAAATGGAGCCGCCTAGAAGGTTAGCAAAATGACAGACATAGTTGTCGGCGCACTTCTTAAACGCATCGTCGGCGTTGGACAAGACATAGTCGAGCACCGTGCGCCGAAACATCATCGAGCTGGTGGTCGCCCAAACCCAAAACGAACGCCGCAGCGAAACTGTACCGACACTTCTGTAGGTGCTCTGGGTGTGTAGGTCAGGGTGGCTGCCCCCGATAAGCTGTCCCTTCGAATCGATTTGGTACTGATTGGAGCTGGTGAACGCAACCGGCGGGCAATTGACATGCACCCGTACGTGCTCGCTGACAAAGTCGGGCAGCAGCAAGTCATCGGCGTCCAAGAAAGATACGAAAGGCCCGCCTGCGTGCTCTATACCAGTTCGAAACGCGGCGTATTGCCCGCGCGTTGACTCATGCCTGATCAGCCTAAAATTTACGTGGGATTTATCGTTCTGGATAAAGTGCTGGATCTTTTCCACGGAGTCGTCGGACGAGTGATCGTCAACGACGATGCATTCGAGATCCGGATAGGTCTGACAGCTTACGGACTGGAGACAATCGTGAATGTAATCTGAATAATTGTAATTGGTAACAACGATGGATACTTTCGGCGAAACCGTACTGACTTGGCCCAACCGCGCGTCCAAAGCCTCGACGTAGCTCTTTACAGAGCCCACCCGAAATCCTCTTTTTCGACGACCTTATCCTGTTCGCCGATGAAATGTTTCGGATTGTCGATTTGTTTGCCGAGCTGCACGCCTTGGGCCTCGTCGGTGCCAAAGAGCGAGGCATAATCGCCGTGGAAACCGTCGCAAATTTTTTTTATGTCGCAGGTGTTGCACGCCCGGCCGTATTCATAGCGGCAATGCTGCGCGCTCCGCAAACGGGCGTTGTCCCTGTATAAGTTTTCCCTCGGTGACAGCTCGGCGGAAGGAGTGGGTTTGCTCTGGAGAACCTTGCTTACCGATCGATGCACCGCTCGAGCCGGTGCGCGCAAGCGGGGATACTTGGTGACGAGCCAGCGCCCCGCGTCAGCTATGGGCTTTGCCGCGCCCGTGTATTGCACGGGAGTATAGGTTTCCTTAGCCAAATCGGTGACTGGTGAACAGTCTCCCCACTTCATGCGCTGCTGTTGTTGGCCGGTCCACGACCATGACGCGTAGTCCCATTCATGCGTGTCGTAGGGAAGCTGCTGGAAGTTATACATAGATTTACGATGCCGCGGCTCCACCATGCAGATCGGAAAGTAGCGCACGTTACACTCGACTCCGCCCTCCACCAAAATATCCATCGCGGCATTCAAGAATGGCGCGACCTCGCTGTATCGTGGCACGTTGGTGGCGTTGCGTTTGCCGGCGATCTGTTGATCTTCGAACGGGTTGAAAGCGAGAAAATTAACCGCGCGCGCGTTAACGT
>JBAQHC010000015.1:0-1800 GCA_049288095.1 Alphaproteobacteria bacterium
TCATCCAGCAATTGGCGGAGCGCCGGTGTGACCTTGGTCGAAAGGTTCTGGCGGCCCAGCTCCTCGATGGCCGCCACCCGCAGCGGCAAATTCCGGTTCGTCGCCACGGCGATCACCACCGGCACGGCGAGGGAATCGCCCAGCCTGATCCCCGTACGAGCGGCGTAAAAGGCCGCGACGGGGTTGGGCGAGTCGTAGAGCTTCTGCACCGTCGGCAGCACCTGCCGGCCGATCGCCTCCCACACCAGCGCCAGCTCGTCGTGATTGGCGCCGGAGAACTCGATGGCCTCGGCAATCTCCCGTGCCTTGGCCTCCAAGCTTCCGGCCGTCAACTTGATCGGCAAATGCATCAGGAGCCGGAGGAATTGTTCGTAGTTGCGTCTGTACGCGGGGGGAACGGCGATTTCTATCGTCGAGCCGTCCTTGGCCACCGCGACGCGGCCCGGCCCGAATCGCTCGTTAATCCGGCGCTGGATGAGATCGGCCCTTTGGTAATCCGCCTGGAACAGGCTCAACCGCAGCGGGCGGTCTTCCAGCGATTTGCCTCCCCCGATGATCCGGCCTTCGCGGAGCTTGGACAGATCTTCCCGTTTGGTCGGGTCCAGGAACGGATTGACGAAAATCACCCCATCCGCTTCGGCAAAGACCCTGGACCGCCTGCCGGCCAGTTCCGCCGAGACCGCCAGATACATCTCGGCGGGCAGAAACATCACGCCGCCGTCCAGGCTGCGCGTCTGCGTCTCGGCCGGGGCCGCAACGAACACGTCAAATCGCGTCCCCGCCGGCGCCCCGGCGGGAATCACCCCCCACCTATCCACCACGGCCGTATCGAGATCCTCCAGGATCGCCCTGGGGGAAATCCTCGTGGAGCCGTCCGGATTGTTCAGGGCCTGATTCTTCAGCAACAACTGAGTAAAGTAGTCACGCACATAGGTGGGCACTTCGCGCGAGCCGTTGTTCCCCAGCCCGGCCACCAAGCCGTAGCCTCGCACCAGCAGCTCCGAGCCTCCCAACAGCATCACGTACTCGGCCACGGTGTCGGTGATGTAAGGCGGAGAGGCCTGCCCGGCCGCATTCGTCGTGGGGGTCGGCCTGCCCGAACCGGCCAGAGGCGTGCAACCGCCCCACAGGCCGCTTAGAGCCAACACCCCGCCCAAGATGGACTTGCAGATTCGTCTGCGCATGCGCAAGAGACTTTCCTCGCTTTGTTTATCGGACCCTTTCCCCCGCGGGCTTGAACGTTTATCCCTCGCTCCGTCGCCATAGCTTTGGAGCGCCCGGCCTTCGCAGCCGCTTCGGCGGAGTAGGCTCGGCGACCCGCAAGCGATCCTCTTTGCAGCCTGCGGCCCTACTCTGGAGTGTATTTTACAACCTCCTAGTCGAATATCGGGCGGTCATTGTTTGGCGGAGGGGTGGCTCGGGTCGGCTTGACCGGAGTGGATGGCGTGGTCGCCGGGGAAGCCGATCCGGTCTTGCCGAGCGGCGGAATTTTGATTTTCTGGCCGGGCTTGAGTTTACCTTGAATCTGGGGATTGGCTTTGCGGAGCTCTTCCCAATACTTGCCGTCGCCGTACTCCTTGCGGGCAATGCTCCACCACCCGTCGTTAGCCTGAACGACGTAAACCTTCTCCCCTCCCCCTGCGGGAACCGAGGGCGCCACTGCCGTCACCGGCCCGGCCGGCTGGTCGGGAAGCGGCGGGATGGTCAGCGTCATGCCCTCTTTCAAGCCGGCGTAATCGACCTGCTTGTTGGCCTTTTCGATCAGCGTCCAGTACTTGCCCTTGCCGGGACCGTACACCT
>JBAQHC010000016.1:0-1672 GCA_049288095.1 Alphaproteobacteria bacterium
CATCAGCATCGCGCCTAGCGGCACCCTCTCTTCGCAGCTTGCGTTCTGGAAATACATTGCGAACGCCGTCAACTATGCGGCATCCAAGAATGCCGTGATCGTCTTCGCCGCCGGCAACAACGCGCAAGCCTTGGCGGCGGGCGGCAACGTCACCGGCTTCAGCGATGCGGCGCTCGCGCGCATGATCATCGTCGGCTCGACAAATGCGAAGAAGCAATTGAGCTCGTTCAGCGACAAGCCCGGCAGCTCGCATTTCGTTTCAACGAGCGGCAAGAACGTGTCCTACGAGTCAATGTGGGTCGTCGCGGACGGCGAAAACATTTATGGCGCGAGCCGCGTAAAGACGTCGACCGGCTACAACGGCCTCGCGATTTACACGGGCACATCGATGGCAGCGCCGCAGGCGGCGGGCGCCGCGGGATTGCTTGCCGCGAAATGGCCGTTCCTGCTGTCGCAAGGCACGATTCCGCAGATACTCGAAACCACCGCGCAGGATCTCGGCTCGGCGGGCGCGGACACGAGCTACGGCAAAGGCTTTTTGCGCGTCGACATCGCGATGCAGCCCGTCGGCGGCCAATATGTGCCGGTCGCGAGCGGCGCATCGGTCAAGGTTTCGTCAAGCGGCGGCGGTCAGATCGCGTCCGGCGCCTCGTTCGGCAACATGCCGGCGCTCGCCTCGGCACTTTCCAAGGCTGTCAGCTATGACTCATTCATGCGCGGGTTCCCGCTGTTCAATGGCAAGGCCGTGATTACCAGCGCATCGCTGCTACCTGAATCGCCGGCGACTCTGCTGGCAATGGGCGAGATAGGTGCGAGCGCACGGCAGATGACCCGTCTGGGCGACCACGAGTGGTTCACGTTCTCCGGTGCGCCCACCGCAACGGACGCGGGCATTGCTGGCGACAATCAACAGCTCGGCTTCGCGCTTGATCCCACGCGCACCACCGGCGCGGACTGGTCTTACGGCTTAATGCGCAGCGGCACTTATATCGGCATGGGGCAAGGCGCGGACGCGCAGCTTTCGTTCAGCGACGCACGCTGGGGCGGGGACAGCGCTTTCTTCAATGCGGACGCGAGCGCGGCGAGCGCGCTCATCGCCACCGTGCCGCATGCGCAATTCGCAACGATGGGATTTGCGTTGAGCGGCAATTCGCGCATCGCGGCGAGCGTCATCTCCCAGTCGGCGGAGGTCTACGGCAATGTGCGCGGCGTCGATTCCTCCGCGGTCGGCGGAGCGATCGCCTACACAATGCGCCCGGCAGCGAGCTGGATGGTCTCGATGACCAGCTCGTTCTTGTCGGAGAATAATCTGCTGCTCGGCTCGCGTGCTTACGGCAATGTCCTTGGCGTTGCGCCCTCGCCGCTTTCGGCCTCGTTCGGCGTCGGCACCAATATCGATCTCGGCCATGGCTACCAGATCGGTTTCGACGCCACCTACGCAACGACCGACGCCGCCGAGAACCCGCTGAGCCTGATCGGCAGAACCTCGCGGCTCGAGAGCGACAGCTTCAGCTTTGCTTTCGCCAAATCAAACCTGACGGGGGCGAACGACACGCTGCATGTGACGGTGAGCCAACCCTTGCGCGTCATCGCCGGAGCGGCGACGCTCACGGTTCCGGTCGGCACCGACGACAACGCGCAGCCGATCATCCAGACGGAGCGTGTGTCGCTC
>JBAQHC010000017.1:0-5369 GCA_049288095.1 Alphaproteobacteria bacterium
CGCTTCTTGTGACAGGCGCGGCCGAGCGTGTCATCGCCGATGTAAATGTCGCCCATCAGCGCAAAGAGCTCCATCGGAAATGAGGTCGAGCGCGCGAGCTCCTTAAAGCCGATCCGCGCGAGCAAGCCGCTGAGTGACGAGAATGTGAAGTAGTTGAGGTGATGGGGCGGGGCGACCCACCACGGCTTAAGGCCGGCACCGCGCCGAAGCGTCTCCTGCAATTGGTTGTAGTCGTTGGGCACTGTCACGCAAATGAGACCGCCGGGGGATAGGCTTCTGTAAGCGCGCGTGACGAGCCCGATCGGGTCGGCAACATGCTCGAGCATATTCGTTAATGTGATCGCGTCGAACGTGCCGAGGGTTTTGACGGCTTCATCGTCATAGAATCCTTCGGTGACAGGCACACCGAGAGAGCGTGCATGCGCGCAAGCTTGGCGCGAAGGGTCGATGCCTTCGGCAGCAAAGCCGCGTTCGATTGCGCGCTGGAGAAAGAAGCCGGGGCCAGAGCCGATGTCGAGGAGGCGCCGGCGCGACGCCGGCAGGTGCGATGTTAGGAGGTCGAGCCGGTCATCGAAGGAAAGGCGCGCCCATGGATCGTCTTCTCGCGCCCGCACAAGATAGTCCGGCTTGGTCTCGGCGTAATAGTTTTCCTTATAGATGCTCGCGAGCTCGGTTTCGTCCGGTAGCGGCACCACATGCACAAACCCGCACGCCTCGCACGCGATCGCATCATAGCCGCCGACACTGTCGAGAACCGCGCCCTCATGGTCGCCCCAGCGCTTGTGCGACTCTTTTTGTGCAGGTGCGTTGCGTGCCTGGGGGAGTGCCATTTTCGCCTCTCAGGAAATTAGCAACGAAGTATTAGGAGAACATGCCTAAGCCTCGCTTAACGGGGCCGGAGTAGGCGTTGATAGGTCCCCCCTAGCCACCGCGCCGAGTGATCACGATGCCTGTCAAATTCATTGCCGAAGTGTCGAGCAATCACGCGTGCGATTTGGGTCGCATGAAGCGCTTCATCGCAGCGTCGGCGGAGGCTGGCGCTGACGCTGTAAAGTTTCAGCTGTTCAAGATCGAAGAGCTCTTTGCGCCGGAGATTTTGGCGCGCAGCAAGGAGCATCGCGCGCGCAAGGAATGGGAATTGCCGGTTAAGTTCCTGCCGGAGCTTGCGCGCACTTGCGGCGAGCATGGCCTCGCGTTTTCGTGCACGCCATTTTACTTGAAAGCGGTGGCGGAGCTCGAGCCTTATGTCGATTTCTACAAGATCGCATCCTACGAGCTATTGTGGACGGATCTCTTGAAAGAAGTTGGCGCGACCGGCAAACCCGTGGTGCTTTCGACCGGCATGGCAACGATGCCGGAGGTGCGGTCTGCGGTTGAGGCGCTCGATAGCGTCGGCGCGCGCGACATCACGCTGTTGCATTGCGTGTCGGCGTATCCGACCCCGCTCGATCAATGCAATCTCGCCGCAATCGAGACGATGCGCACGGCAACCGGCTTGCCGGTCGGTTGGTCCGATCACACGCGCGAGCCGGCGGTCATCGAGCGTGCGGTTTCGCGCTGGGGCGCGAGCACAGTCGAATTCCATATCGACTTGGATGGCGAAGGCGCGGAATTTCGCTCGGGCCATTGCTGGCTGCCGAAGGAGATCGCTCCGGTTATCGAGCGCATTCGCAAAGGCGAGCTTGCTGATGGACGTTATTTGAAAGCGCCGACGGACGCCGAATTGCCGGATCGCGTGTGGCGCGCGGATCCCTCGGATGGTTTGCGGCCGCTCAGACAAATCAGAGAACAATGGGCGCGAGAACGCGCCGCCGGGTGAACCAATGAAAACCGCCGCGGTCATTCAGGCGCGGATGAAATCGACGAGATTGCCGGGCAAGGTGCTCGCGCCTTTGTGCGGGCGGCCGGTGCTCGCCTACACAATTGCGCATTTGCGCCGCGCGCGCCGGATCGACGAGATCGCGATCACGACATCGACCGAGCCGGAAGATGATGCGATCGCTGCGTTCGGCAAGGCGCAGGGCGTCGCGGTCACCCGCGGCCCCGAGCAAGATGTGCTCGAGCGCTACGCAATTGCTGCGCGCGCGACTGACGCCGACATATTCGTACGCATTACCGGCGATGTGCCGCTGATCGATTCCGTATTGGTCGATTATCTCGTCGAGCAAATGGCCGACGCCGATTTTCTGATGCTCGAAGACGGCGCCAAATGCGTGCAAGAGGGCGTCGATCCTTTCTCGCGCCGCGCGCTTGAAGTGATGTTGCGTGAAGTGCGGAATGATCCTGTTGCGCGTGAACATGTTACGGGCTGGCTAAAACAGCATCCGGAGGCTGTGCGCACCAAGCGCATCACGGTTCCAGCGGAATATCAGTTCTCCGGCGCCCGCCTCAGTGTCGATACGCCCGCGGACCTCGCATTCATGGAAGCGGTTGGCGCACGCCTACCGCTCGATACAGTTTCACTTCCTGAAGTCGCGGCGCTGCTGCGGCGGGAGCCTTGGCTTATGACCATCAATGCCCATGTTCATCAAAAGTCGGCCAACCAACAGGCACAGACTGTGCTGCTGCGCGCCGATGGCGGCGGCAAGCTCGGCCTCGGCCATTTGATGCGCGCGTTGGCGCTGGCTGAAGCTCTGCGTGACGGGGAGGGTCTGGGCGTTTGCGCCTTGTCTGGCGTTCACCCAGAGGGCGATGCCGTGGTGGCCCGTCAGGTATTCGAAGCGCGAAAAATTCCCGTGATATTGAAGCCTCCGGGCAAGACCGAGGAGGCGTTCATCGCCGATGAGATCGCGCGCACCAAAGCCTCTGCGCTCGTTCTCGATATTCGTACCCCGCTCAATCGCGGCACGCTGGAGGGCTTTAAAGCGCGCGGCGTTCGCATCATCGCGGTCGACGATGCCAGCGACCGGCGGCTTGCGGCCGATCTCGCGATCTACCCGCCTGTGCCACAGCCGGCCAAGCTCGACTGGAGCGGTTTCTCAGGCGAACGTATGGCCGGCGCCGAATGCGTGCTCTTGTCGCCGCCGATTGCACGCGCCGCGAATGAGCGCAGGTCTTGGCTCGCCAAGGCCCCGCGCTTGCTCGTCTCGATGGGCGGCAGCGACCCGTTGCATCTCACCGGCACAATCGCGGCGGCGTGCACGCGCACGCTCGGCGATGAAATGCCGATCGATGTCGTGATCGGTCCGTCGGTTGAAAACGTTGCGGAGCTTGTCGCCTGGTTCAAAAAGCTACCCGGCGTCGTTGTGCATCGCTCGCCGAAAAATGTCGCCACCCTTTATAACCAGGCTTCGCTCGCCATTGTGAGCTTCGGTGTCACGGCTTATGAGCTCGCGGCGCTTGGCGTGCCGGCGCTCTACATCGCGCTCACTGAAGATCATCGCGAATCCGCGCTGGCCGCGGAGAAGCTCGGCTTCGGACGCCTCATCGCAATGGCGCGCGATCTCATTCCGACGAAGCTTGCGGCGCAAGCGGCGAGCTTGCTTTCAAGCCCGGGTGAGCTTGCTCACATGTCGGCTCAGGGCCGCGCTGCGATCGATGGCGAAGGCGCCGAACGCATCGCGCGGAAGATCGCCGCGCTCATTTCGCATGAAGCAGCGGATCAAGCTCGCGGCGCGCAATCGCAAAGGCCTCAGCCCAGTCTCCGGCCTGCTGCGGCCGGATAATTCGCCCGGCCGGAAGGAAGGCTTCGCGCGGTGTGCCGAGCGCCGTCCAAGAGCCGGCATGCGTAAGCTTGAAGCTCGGCGTGCCGACCGATGCCGAGAGCACGGGCACAACTGTTGGCGCGCTTACGACTACATCGAGCTCTGAGAGCAGCGCCGCCAAGCGATCTATTTCGCGCCGCTGATCAAGCCCGGGCGGCACATGTATTTCGCGTCCGCTCATGGCGCGCAGCTTGGCAAGTTCGTCGTCGGTAAGATCATATTGAGCAACGATGATCTCGCCTTGCGTTTCGGCAGCAAAGCGCGCCCAGAATTCAAGCGGCGCATATTGAATATTGCGCAAGCCGCCGCCTTTGCCGCTGCGCCAACAAATGCCGATCTTGGGGCCAGTACCGAGACTTGCAAGCCAATCGCGCCAACTCGTGGCTTGTTCCGCATCAGGCTCGAGTGGCACATGTTGCGCGGGGAAACTTTCGCGCGTTGCACGTAAATGGCGCGGCAGGCTGCCAAGCTCGATCTCGAGTTCCGCGCCGTGATCCTTGAGCCAATCATAGGCGATTTGCACGCGGCCTTCATGAGTCTTTGGCTCCGCGCCGTGGACGAAAACGCCGGGAAAGGAGCGCGCGAACAAAGGCACAAGGCGCGGCTCGCAATCCATGAGGATCGGGCCATCCGCTTGCGCAATGAGATCAGGAATAAGGCTCGCGAACATGATTTGATCGCCGAGCCCTTGCTCGGTCATCACCAGAAGCGATTTGCCGTTACGCCGCTCGCCCGTCCATGGCTTCGGCCGCGTGCCCGGAAACAGCCGCTCGATCTCGCGGCTGGGCACTTTGCTCCGCCACTCATATTCGCGCCAACCGGTCTTGAGATCGCCGGCATAGAGCAGGGTGAGCGCGCGGTTGAAACGGATCTGCGCGTTTTGTGGCGCGGCCTTTATCGCGCGGTCGTATTCCTTGAGCGCGCTCTCCATTTCGCCGCGATCGAACAAGAGCCCGGCGAAATTGGCGCGTGCCGCGGCGCTCGACGGCTTCAGCCGCAAGGATTCCTGCGCGAAGGTCTCGGCCTCGCCGAGCAGGCCGGTCTCATGAACCGTGTTGGAAAGCGCAAGCCAAAGCTCAGGGCGCGCCGGGTTCTCGGTTAGCCGCGCACGCAGCAGCGCAATCGCATCCTCATGCCGGCCTTGGGCGCGCAACGCATTGGAGCGCTCGACCAGGATTTCGCCGTTATCGGGATCAAGCTCGAGCGCGGCGGCGGCGCAGCGCTCGGCGGCATCAGGCAGGGAAAGCCGGCCGGCAATGCGCGCCAGCTCCAAGAGCACGCGGGCATCGAGCGGATCGGCATTGCGCGCGCGCTCCAAGACTTCGAGCGCTTCGCTGAGCTTTCCGGCGCGCGACAATGTTTCGGCCTGCGCGAGCTGAGCCGCGGTGCGCGTTTGGTTGGCTGCTGGACGCATGAAACCGCCTCTTCCTGCCAATGCAAGAAGAGGCGATCGTGGTTAACCTGTGATTAAGTTGATGGTCAGCGCCGGCCGGTGTTCCAATCGTCGATGCGCGCCCAAATCACATAAAGGACGCCGAGCACGATGAGGCCGAATATCACCGTGTAGAATTCCGGGTGCTGATCGAACAGGTGCCCGATCTGGTGAACAGTGTCCGGTGCCTGAGTGGTCGTCGTTGCCGGCGCAGGCGCTGCAGGGGTGGGGGC
>JBAQHC010000018.1:0-8049 GCA_049288095.1 Alphaproteobacteria bacterium
CACGCGAGGCAAAACTGTGTCCGGATAGAGTTAAGACGGGCACGCCCATAAAGAGAGCGTCCGAAGCCGTTGTGTGCGCGCCATAAGGTGCCGTATCGAGGAAGAGATCTGCGAGCGGATAACGGGCCAAGTGCGCGGCATTGCCCTGACGCGGCGCGAAGATGATTCGCTCGGCAGCCACGCCATTGGCTTGCGCGTGCTTGTGTAAGCGATCCTTGGTGCCTTCAGGTGTGTCAATGAGCCAGAGCACGCTGTTCGGCACGCGCGCGAGAATTTGCAGCCAGCGCTCGAAAGTGAAGCGGGAGATCTTTTGGCTGCCATTGAAGCAGCAAAAAACAAAGGCGGAGTCCGGCAGCCCGGCTTCGGCGCGCGTCGGGCCAGGCTGGGCGATTTCCCGCTTGCGATCACTCGGCTGGTAACAAGGCAGGCGAAGAACTTTCTCGGAGTAGTAGATTTCGTCTGCTGGTGGGATGATCCAATCGTCGGCAATGATGTAGTGATGATAGGGAGTGCCCATCGACCCGGGATAACCCAACCAATTGACTTGAATTGGCGCAGCCCGGCGTGCAAAGAGGCCCGTGCGGGCGCTACGCGTATGTCCGTTGATGTCGACGAGAATGTCGATGCTGTCATTCGCAATGATCCGCGCGACGTCGTCATCGGAGATCCTTGAAATGTCGCGCCAATGCTCAACAGCGGATTTGGTTCGCTCGGTTAGATTGCTTCTTGATGGTTCGCCGGTATAGTACGCAAACACCTCGACATTGTTCTTGTTGTGGAGCTCGAAAACCTCAACCATGAGGTTGCCGATCGCATGATCGCGAAGGTCGGAAGATACGTAGCCGATGCGCAAACGACCTCCTTGCGCGAGCTCGGCATGGCGCCGATCAAGCGAAGGATCATGCGGACCCTCGAAATTGGCGGTCCTTGAATAACGCTCGGCGGCAGAAAGCTGGAACAGCGGGTCGTCCGTGTAGATGGCGACCGACAAGGGGTGCATCGCGCGCAACAGCGTCTTGCGATCGATGCGCTCTGAAGGCACGACAACGGGCCATTTGCATTGCGAGAGCCGGGCAGCGATATATTGCTCGATAACGTCGTTCTGATACGGGTTGATCTCGAGGCATTTCTGAACGACGAATTCGGTGCTCTCGGTCTGATGATGGTCGGTAAGAACGCGCGCCATCTGCTTCATCGCGAGGGTTACGAAATGCACGGCGTCGCCAGTTATTAATGTCGGTCTGTTAGCGATGCCGCGCCAAATTTCGATGGCCTGGTCAGGCGCACCCGAGCGCTCCATCATGCGTCCCAGATTGATGTGGGCCTGCGTGAAGTCGGGTTTCAGTACGATTGCCTGCTTGAGTGAGAGAATTGCCTCTTCGATTTCGCCGGCATCACTTTCTAGCGCCGAACAGTTGAAGTGCGCGATGAATCGCTGTGGGTCGTCTCTGTTGAACCCGATCCACACTTTGTAAAGCTGGCGAGCAAGCGCAGGCTGGTGCGCCTGCGACAGTACGCTTGCGACGTCGATAAGCTCAAGAAGCGAAAGCTTGCCCGAGGTCGCTTTCTGTAAAGCAGTTGTAAACGCCGCATCTATCATGCGCATTGGCTCCTCGAATTTCGGGAGCAAATTGCAGCGATTATAGTTGCTAAACGGCTAAGGCGATGAGCGGAGGGCCTCGCTTGCCCCTGCCCGCTCATCTGATTAACTGTTACGTGACCGCGAGGTATGCGGCGACTTGTGCAGCGGTCATGCCTTGTACCTGGGCGGCCGTGAAGCCGTTAGCCTGGGTCGAGCTCATCCAGCCGATTTCGGTCGTGCTCAGCTGGCCGATTTGAGCGCTCGTCAAGCCCGAGATTTGAGTTGCATTGAGTTGCTGTACTTGCGTTTGGTTGAAATTACCGATGACGGTGGTCGAGAGGGACCCGACTTGCACCTTGCTAAGCTGGCCGATCTGAGTGTTCGTGAATTCTCCAAAGTCGGTGGTCGAGAGGCCCTTGATCTCGCCCGCTGAGATGCCGCCGACCTGTGTCGAGCTGAGGGCGTGGATGTGGGTCGTGTCGAGCGAAGAGAAGTTGGTGGTCGACAATGCGCCGATCTGAGCTGCGCTGAACTGGCCGATCTGGGTGGATGTGAAGTTGCCGAATGCGGTCGAGGTGATGCCGGCGAGCTGCGCGGTGGTGATGCCGCTGATCTGGGTCGAGGTGAGGCCGGTGATGACGGTTGTGTCGAGCGCGGAGAGATTGGCGGCGGAGAGCGCACCGATCTGTGTCTTGTTGAGCTCGCCGATCTGGGTGTCGGTGAACTTTGCGAAGTCGGTTGTCGTGAGGCCCTTGAGCTGATTGGCGGTGAGGCCGCCGATCTGGGTCTGATTGAAGTTATGGACCTGGGTCGAGCTGAAGGCGGAGAGGGAAGCGGCGGAGAGCGCGCCGATCTGGGTCTGGGTGATGCCGCCGATATGGGTGGTGTCGAGCGCGTTGAGATTGGTGGTCGAGACGGCGCCGAGCTGAGCGGTTGAGAGCTGGCCGATCTGGGTGGCCGTGAACCTGCCGAGGGTGGTCGAGTTGACGCCGCCGAGCTGGGCGGTTGTGAGGCCGCCGATCTGGGTCTTGGTGAGACCGGAGATGACGGTCGTGTCGAGTGAGTTGAGATTGGTTGCGGTGAGCGAGCCGAGCTGCGCGGCGGTGAGGCCCTGGAGCTGAGTGTCGGTGAACTCGCCGAGATCGGTGGTCGAGAGGCCCTTGATCTCGCCCGCTGAGATGCCGCCGACCTGTGTCGAGCTGAGGGCGTGGATGTGGGTCGTGTCGAGCGAAGAGAAGTTGGTGGCGCTGAGCGCACCGATGTCAGCGGGAGTAATGGACTGAACGTGTGTTGTATCGAGCGCCCCCAGCTGAGTTGTCGTGAAGGCTGCGAATTGCTGGCCGCTGAGAACTGCAAGCTGCGTTGTCGAGAACACCAGGGAAGAGTTGAACTGCGGGATTTGAACCGCAGTAAGCCCCTTAATCTGAGTCGTCGAAAGCGCCCCAACCTGGGTCGAATCGAGGATCGCAATGCCGCTGGTGTTGATGGCGCCTACTTGCGCAGCGCTCAAAGACTGAATGTCGGTGACCGTCAACCCTTGAATCACTGTCGAGGACAGTTGCGAGATTTGCTGGGTGGATAGAAGATTTATTCCCATTGCATCACCGCTGCTTTTAGACCTCAAGAAGAGGTCTGCCCGTCCGCGCGAGCGCTAGAGTCGCGATGGCATTCTACGCACGATGATCCTGATGAATGCTTACGAACTTCGTCGAAAATTTTCAGATTAGTCGACCACAAGTACTTAACGCATGAGAAAAACCGTGTACGGATTATTAATCCGGCCTTCGGTCCCGCACACACTCTATATATATCAACCGACTCCTTGTGATCTTTCGGCGCCCGCACCAGTGGGCCAACCTAAACAACCCGCGGACTGCGCAGCTATCCATTTACCGACACGCTGGCGGGTCGCTCTTAGTTGCTCAGTTGTAATCCTTACCGCAAGGTTGATTTTGACACGCCGTGGTGCTCCCCTAGGCCTAGGCTATTCTTGTCCTTCCATCGCGCTGCTAGGCAAACCCGTTTCATCCGGACGCGCGATCGGTCGACAGACTTCGCTGTCAAGAAAGGAAGCTCTCCATGTCGTCAGGTTCCGCTAAAGGCCGCCGCGACGCGGCCCTGCAAACGCCCACTGACCTCGGCTCGGCTGCAAGCAAGGACATTGCTGCTGCCCTTAACTTGCTCCTTGCCGATATCTTCGCGCTTTATCTCAAGACAAAGAACTTTCATTGGCATATGTCCGGCCCCCACTTCCGGGATTTCCATCTTCTGCTTGATGAACAGGCTGATCAGATCTACGCGATGACTGATCCCATTGCCGAGCGCGTGCGCAAAGTCGGTGCGCGAACTCTGCGCTCGATTGGAGAGATAAAGCGTTTGCAGCGCATCCTCGACAACGACGCCGACTTCGTGTCGCCGCTTGATATGCTTGCGGAACTCCGCGACGACAACATTCAAGTAACAAAGGCGATGCGCGAGGCACACAACGTTTGCGACGAGCACAATGACATTGCGACGGCGAGCTTGCTCGAAGTCTGGATTGATGAGACTGAGCGGCGGACCTGGTTTCTGTTCGAAGCTTGCCGCGCGGGCGAGTCGCCCTCGGCCTAAAGTGCCGGAGCATCGGGATGCTGGAGCGGGTAATCGAAACAAGGCGCCGCGATATCGGCGGGTTTGAGGTTGCGCGTGCCTTGCCGTCCGCGGTGCGGCGCATGGTCGGGCCCTTCATCTTTCTCGATCACATGGGACCTGCCACATTCGCTCCCGGCCATGGCATGGATGTGCGCCCACATCCGCATATAGGGCTATCGACCGTCACCTACCTCTTTGCAGGCGAGGTGTTCCATCGCGACTCCCTTGGTGTTGCTCAAAGCATTCGGCCAGGCGAAGTGAATTGGATGACGGCGGGCTCCGGAATTACCCATTCTGAGCGGAGCGTTGGCGAAGTGCGCAGGAATGGCGGGCCGCTGCATGGCATTCAAAGTTGGGTGGCCTTGCGGGTGGAACAAGAGGAAAGGGCGCCGAGCTTTGTCCATCACGATGCAGCGCAATTGCCCACATTTGAGGAGCATGGTTCAACCGCGCGGTTGATTGCGGGCGACGCTTATGGGCTTGGGTCGCCTGTCTCGACCTATTCGCCTCTCTTCTATGTGCATTTGGAGCTCGCCGCCCATGCGCGCTTTGCGCTACCCGATGAGCATGAGGAGCGTGCGGCCTATATTGTCGAGGGATCGATTGAGCATGAGGGCCGATCTTACGGCGCGGGTCGCCTGCTCGTGTTCTTGCAAGGGGAAGCAACAATTTCATCGACGGTGCCTTCACGCGTCATACTGCTTGGCGGCGCACCAATTGGCGAGCGCTTCATCTGGTGGAATCTTGTTTCATCGCGCCGAGACCGAATTCGTCAAGGCAAGGAAGATTGGATCGCCGGGAAATTTGAGCTGCCGCCGGGCGATGACCGAGAATTCATTCCGGCACCCGACAGCCCGCCTTTACCCTAATGGCGAGCGAATCCGTAGCGGCGCCGACGCGCCTCCAGCGCGCAATCGATTTCCAGCGCGATCATGTGCGCGGCGGCCAAGAGAAAGACGGCCTCGTTAGTGTCGTTGTGTACGGCGACTATCTATGCCCCTATTGCCGCAGGCTCAGGCATGTGCTTGCGCGTTTGCGTCAGGCTTTCGGCGAACGCCTTGCATATGTGTTCCGTCACTTTCCCAATGAGCGCGCACATCCGGGCGCTACCTTCATGTCAATCGCAGCAGAAGCCGCCGGCAAGCAGGGGCGCTTTTGGGAGATGCATGATGCGCTCTATGAGCAAGATCCCCCGCTGACGCAGCAACTGGTTCGTGAGCTTGCGCGCGGTCTTGATCTCGATATGGAGCGCTTCGAGCGCGACGTTGCCGCGGAGGATACGGCTCATCGCGTTGCCGACGATCTTGCCGAAGGGCGGCACAACGGCGTTACCGGCACGCCGACAATCTTTATCGACGGACTGAGATATGATGGCGCATGGGATTTCTATTCCATGCTGGAGTCGCTTGAACGGCCGGTCGCGGCACGGGTGCAGCGACGGGCTCGCGCATTTGCGAATCTGCCGGCATCGGGCGGCCTGGTATTGTTACTCGCGGCTGCTTTGGCGCTCATCGCAGCAAACACGCCGATCGCACCCCTCTACCGGGTATTCATCGGCTCGTCCTTCAGCATAGGGCCGCCCAGCGGACCTTTGTCGCTAACGATTGGCGCGTGGTGTTCCGAAGGGTTGCTCGCAGTCTTCTTCTTACTGGTGGGGCTCGAGATCCGCCGCGAGATAACTGCCGGCGCGCTCTCCGATCCCCGCGCAGCAATCCTGCCGGTCGTCGGCGCAGTCGGCGGCGTGCTGGCGCCCACAGCCATCTATCTCGCCTTCAATCGCAGCGGGACAGCTGCCGGCTGGGCGGTACCGACCGCAACTGACATCGCCTTTGCGCTCGGCATTCTGGCGTTGCTCGGTGAGCGCGTGCCTGCATCGTTGCGCGTCTTCGTTGCGGCACTTGCAGTCGTTGATGACATACTCTCGGTGCTTACGCTGGCGATCTTCTATCCGCGCGCGTTCGAGTTAGGTTGGCTGCTCGCCGCCACAGCGCTCATCGCTCTCCTATTCGTGCTTAACCGCTCCCGCGTCTACGCCAGCTGGCCCTATGGTGTTGTGACGGTGGCCCTTTGGGTCGCGTTGCACGGCGCCGGAGTCCATGGGGCGCTCGCCGGAGTATTTCTCGCAGCTTTCCTGCCGACGCGTCCTGCACCGCAGGCGGGGCCGTTGTTGGCGCAGGCGGCGACAGCGCTGGCGACGCTCGAACAGGCCGAAAACGAGGCGAAGGAGGATGGGCGGC
Source organism: Alphaproteobacteria bacterium (assembly GCA_049288095.1). GTDB lineage: Bacteria > Pseudomonadota > Alphaproteobacteria > CAWBKL01 > CAWBKL01 > CAWBKL01. The sequence continues at coordinate 6,451 of JBAQHC010000018.1, forward strand.
GCATCGAACAGGAGCCGGTGTGGGATTGGGCCAGCCGCCAGCTCTCGGCGGCGAGCGAGCGACTGCTCTCGCCGGCCGATCGGATCGAGCGCGCAGTCGCGCCGTGGAGCGCTTATGTCATTCTTCCCTTGTTCGCCTTCTCAGCGACCGGCGTTGCGCTCAATGTCGATCTCAATGCACCAAGCGCGGCGCCTATTCTGGCGGGTGTCATATTGGGGCTTGTTATCGGAAAACCCCTAGGCATTTCCCTCGCATCGCTTGTCGCAGTGAAATTGCGCATTGCGATCGCTCCTGATTCCGGCGTGCGCGAATTTATCGGCGCTGCTTGTTTGTGCGGTATCGGCGACACCGTTGCGCTGCTCATGGCCGATCAGGCGTTCCCGGCGGGCGATCTCGCCTCGGTCGCCAAGATTGGCGTGCTCTTAGGCTCTGTTGCCGCGGCGGTGCTCGGCGCGGCCATTATGTGGCCAGCCAAACGGGCAACGCCCGCGTCGAGCGGCGTTGAGACGGCACAGGCATAAATTCCCCTTTCGTGTTATGAAGAAGTGCCGGCGCGCTGCCCGCGCCGATGCAGTCGGACGAATTGGGGGTGTCCGTGCCTGGGCAACGCTTTACGCTCTTTACGCTGCTGCTGTTTCTAGCGTTTCTGATCTTTCTGCCGATCTTCTTCAGCGAGCTCATGGCCGGCAGCCTGCTCAAGCTGCATTTGACGCCCGATGAGGCAATGGCAATAACAATTGCCATCATTGTCGGCGGGCTCATCAATATCCCGGTCGGGCGCATTCAGCTGCAAGAAGAAGCCGTGACAGATCCGATGGCGATCTTTGGGCTGTCTGGTTTCATGCCGAGAATGCGCCGCATGAGCCGCGATACGATCATTGCCCTCAATGTCGGCGGCTGCATCATACCCACGCTGCTCGCTATCTACGAGCTCACACATCTCAATAGCGGTGCGCTCAATGCAGCGCTTATCGTTGCCGCAATCAACAGCGTCGTATGTTTTTCGGCGGCACGCGTGGTTTCGGGTGTCGGCATTGTCATTCCCGGTCTTATTCCACCGTTGGTTGCCGCACTTGGCGCGCTATTATTGGCGCATGACCAGGCGGCTCCTGTCGCATTCATCGCTGGCGTCGCGGGCCCACTCATCGGCGCGGACCTCTTGCACTTGCGCGAGATCAAGGCGAGCCCGGTCGGCATCGCGAGCATCGGCGGCGCCGGCACGTTCGACGGCATTGTCCTTTCAGGCATCATCGCCGCTTATCTCGCCTGATTGCTTCTTTACGAGGTCGTCAGAAGAGCGGGGGCTCATCGCACCAAGTTCTCAACCCAGCAACTTCCACGCGACGAGAACCAGTACCGCGGCGAGCAGATAGCGCAGCAGATTTTCCGACGTGCGTGGGGCAACCGAACTCGAGATCACAATCCCGGGTAACGAGCCGATGAGAAGCGAGCCAAGCATGCCGAAATCGGGGCTGCCCAAGAGCCAATGGCCCGCGCCTGCGACAAGCCGGCTCAGCAATAAGGGCGACAGCACCAGGGCGATCCCGATCACGGCCACGAAGTACGGATTTTGCCCTTCCCCACCAAATCGTGAAACCG
>JBAQHC010000019.1:0-5755 GCA_049288095.1 Alphaproteobacteria bacterium
GCAACCAAACCGACTTCGCTGAACTTGGATTCGAGAATTTCGCGATCGAACGGCTTCATGATGTATTCGTTCGCGCCGGCCTGCATCGCCTCGGTGATATGCTTCAGGTCGTTCTCGGTCGTGCAGAACACGACGATCGGGTCTGAGCCCTTCTTTTCCTTGCGCAGCATCCGCAAGAATTCGATGCCGTTCATCACCGGCATGTTCCAATCGAGGAGAATTGCATCCGGCATCTCCTCGCGGCACGCGTTAATCGCTTCTTGACCGTCGGCGGCCTCGCGGACGCCGAAATCGAGCTCCTCGAGAATTCGCCGGGCCACCGTGCGGATGACACGCGAATCGTCAACGACGAGACAGCTCTTCATATTGACCTCCAGCTTCCCCGCGCGCCGGGGATCGTTCTTCTTCAGGGCCGCGATGCCGCATCGATGCTGAGCAGTCGGTCAACATCGAAAACCACAACCAGATTATCTCGTAGGTGGTAAACGCTCTTTGAAACGGTGCGCCACCGGGCATCAAGTGTGTCGGGCAATGGCTCGAATTTTGAGGGATCGAGCGTTAACACCTCGCCTACCTCATCGACGACCAGGCCGTAGCTTTCGCCCCCGCTTTCGATGCCGACGGCCATCACTTGATCACCCCCGGGACGTCTCGAGAGGCCAAGCCGCGCGCGAACATCAAGCGCAGTGACAATTTTGCCGCGCAGATTGAGCACACCGGCGATATCGTGCGGCGCGAGTGGAACACGCGTGATCGATTGCGGCATGAACACGTCTTGAACGCGCTCGACCGGTATGCCGAAAAGCTGAGCGCCCACGCCAACCGTAATGTACTGAGCGCCCTCATCTGGGCCGTCATGCCGATCATCGCTCATGCCGCCGCTCCTTTGAGGGCGCGCGCCGCACTGTCGAGCTTTGCGAGCAGCCAATCCTCATGAATTTGGCTGATGAAATATTGCGCGTCGATGATTTCCGTGGCGTGGCCTTTAACGAGTGCCGAGCCAAGCACGCCAGGCCGTTGCGAGCGAAGCTCGATCTCGAGCTTCTCTTCAGTGATGTCGATGATCTCGTCGACAGCAAGGCCTGCCGCGTAGGTGTCGCTCGCATAAACGAGGATCGGCTGGCGCCCCCGGTCCTTAAGCGTGGTTCCCGGGTCAACATGGATGATCGGCATCATCCGGCCGCGGTATTGCACGATGTGCCGCCCATCGCATTGCTCGAAGCGCGCAACGTCCAGCTCTTCGAGGCGCGTGACCAATGAGAGAGGCACACCCTTATATTCGCCGCCACCTGCTTTGAAGATCAGGATTGCGGTCTTATCGTCGGCCTCCTCGGGCACGAGCTCTGCTGCTTGGGATTTCTGCGAGAGTGCGGTCGCTCCCTCGGCAATGCCAAGCGCAAGGCCGCGCGGATCAACGATCATAGCAACGCTGCCATCGCCCAGTATCGTGTTGCCGGAGAAGGCCGCAATGTGGCGCAAGACCGAGGCCATCGGCTTAACGACGATCTCTTCGGTATCAAGCACGCGGTCAACGATCACGCCAAACACGCGCGCGCCGGCTTCGACAATGACGACCAGCTCTTCGGCGGCGGGATCAAGCGCATCGGTGCGTCGCATTTGCAGCGCCTCGTCAAGGCGCACAAGCTGCACCAGCCGATCGCGAAGCTTCAGAACCGGCGAATTGTGGATGAGCTCGATCTTGTTTTGCGTGCGCGCTCCCGCGCGCACCAGCTCGACGACGGCGACTTGAGGAACCGCAAACCGCTGGCCCGCAACTTCGACGATCAAGGTGGATACGATGGTGAGCGTCAGCGGAATCTTGATCGCAAAAACGGCGCCCGAGCCCGCCGTGGACTTGAGATCGACCGTACCCCCTATTTGCGCGATATTGGCGCGCACGACATCAAGCCCAACCCCGCGCCCGGAAATATTGGTGAGCTGATCCGCGGTCGAGAACCCGGCGTGAAAGATATATTGCTGGACCTGCTTCTCGCTGAGGCGCCCAAGCTCCGCCTCGGTTGCAAGACCCTCGCGCAAGATCTTTTCGCGAATGCGTTGGGTATTGAGTCCGCGCCCATCATCGCCGATCTCGATGATGATGTGGCCACCCTCGTGATAGGCGTTAAGCGAGATTATTCCGGTTTCGCCCTTGCCCGCCGCGCGGCGGGCGTTCGGCGTTTCCAAGCCATGATCCGCAGCGTTGCGCACCATATGCATGAGCGGTGCTTTGATAAGCTCCAGCACTTGGCGATCGATCTCGGATTCGCCGCCCGTCATTGAAAGATCGATCTTCTTGCCAAGCTCATTGGCAAGATCGCGCACGAGACGCGGCAGCTTGGCCCACGCGGCGCGCACCGGCTGCATACGCGCCTTCATCACGCTGTCCTGCAAGTCCGATGTGATGTTGGAGACGCGCTGCAGCGGCACTTTATATTCGCTGCTCTCGTCGCGGCGGACCATCTGCATCAGCTGATTGCGCGCAAGTACAAGCTCGCTCACGAGCATCATCATGCGCTCAAGATGATCGACATCGACTCTAATGGACTTGCTCGCAACGAGCGGCTCAGCGTGGACGCCATCTTCGACTTCGCCAATTTCGGCAGGCGCTTGTGCGATTTGCGACGCGGGCGCGCTACCCACCATCTTAAGTGCCTCGATCAGATAACGATCATCGCCTGGGGGCTCGGCGCCGGCCTTTTCGAGACCGACGAGGATGAGCTTCAAACGGTCGATTGACCTGAGCGTCAGCGAGACAGCATCAGCAGTGACCGCCGCGGTTCCGTCACGGAACTGGCCGAGCATCGTCTCGGCGGCGTGCGTCAATTTCTCGAGCCGCGACAGATTGAGAAAACCGCAAGTGCCCTTAACCGTGTGGATCAAGCGAAAGATCTTGCCGAGCGCAACTTTATCGTTGGGATTGCGCTCGAAGCTCACGAGCTCTTGGTTGACGAGCTCGAGATTTTCAAACGTCTCGGTGAGAAATTCGAGTAATAGATCGTCCATGACGCCCAATGCAAAAGGCCACATCGCCCGGGCGCTAAAGATTAATGAGACTGCTTAAGATGGCGTGAAACGCCTTACGCCGCGCGGGCGACTTTGAGGACGACTTCGCCGTCCTGAGGAGTTACCGAAAGCTTGCCGCCGAGAATGCGCGAAAGATGACCGGTGAAATAAGGCTGCACCAGGCGCGCATCGAGGTCCTCAAGCGCGGTTGAGCCTTCGATCGCGTTCCTTACGGCTTCAGGCAGTCTTGCGCCCTGTCCGGCAGCATGAACCGTGAACGAGAAGCCATTATCGCCCTCGGGGTGAAGCTGCGCGCTTACCTCGCCGCCGCGCGGGATGCAATCAAGAGCGACCAGCACGAGATTGAGGCATAGGCGCACCAAGTCCTTGGGCGCAGAAGACTGGCCGGGCTCCCAATGTAGTTTGGCCTTGGTCGTCCCGAAGTAATCATTGGCGGCCCGCGCCGCCATATTGAGATCGAGGGTGCCGCCCACCCCGCCCGCCATTCCAAAGGCGAGGCGCGCAAACTGAAGCTTGGCCGAGGCCGCCTTGGCGCTTGATTCGATCAGATCGAGCGCATCTTGCCGAAGCTCGCCATTCGACTCATCCGCCAAGACCTCAAGCCCGTTGCCAAGCGCGCCGATTGGGCTGATGAGATCATGGCAAAGCTTGGAGCACATGAGCGCCGCAAGGTCATGAGCTAGATCGGACAAGATTTGAACCTTCGATTCGTTCTGAAGCGCTTACTGGTGATACAGTAGCGTTAACAGAGATTGAACACCGAAATCGTTAAGAGGCTGTGGTGGAACGTCCCTTCGATACGAGCGCCCTGGTGCCCGGCGCCTATGTGCGGCATCCGGACGAATTGGATTGGGGGCTCGGGCAGGTGCAGTCCGTTATCGGCGGCCGGGTGACCGTCAACTTCGAGAACCGGGGCAAAGTCGTCATCCTGAGCGAGCGCGTTGCGCTCAAAGTGGTCGATCCGTCGGCGGAGCAAGCACGATGAGCCTCCCTCAATCACTCCTCGCCGACTTGCGTGCGATTGCGCTCGAAGCCGGCCAAGCCATTCTTAAGGTCTATGAGAGCGATGCCGTCAAGGTCACACAGAAGGAGGATGATTCGCCCGTGACCGAGGCTGATATGCGTGCCGAGGCGGTGATCCTTGCCGGGCTCGCAAAGCGTGCCCCTGGAATCACGGTGATCTCGGAAGAAGCGGTCGCCGGCGGCCAGCTCCCCGAGCGCGCCGAGAGATTCTTTCTGGTCGATCCGCTCGATGGTACGCGCGAATTCATCAAGCGCAATGGCGAATTCACCGTGAATATCGCGCTCATCGAGAATGGCCGCCCGGTGGCGGGCGTCGTGTTCGCGCCCGCAATCGGCAAGCTCTATTTGGGCGCGGGCGCAAGCGCCGTTGTCCAAGAGGCAAAGCCCGCAGAGATATTGGCGCTCGGAACAGCGGCCCCGCTCAGTCCCGAACGGATCATCCGCGCGCGCCGCGCGCCGCAAGAGCCTTTCGCCGTCGCGAGCCGCAGCCACCGCGACCCTGACACTGATGCGTTTCTTGCCAAGCACGGCATCACGCACATCGTCAGCGCCGGCTCCTCGCTCAAATTCTGCCTTGTCGCTTCAGCCGAGGCCGATATCTATCCGCGCTTCGGCCGGACGATGGAGTGGGACACAGCAGCCGGACAAGCGGTGCTGGAAGCAGCGGGCGGAACTGTCAGTCAAGTCGATGGAGCGCCACTGCGCTACGGCAAGTTCGGGCAGGGGCTCGCGAATCCGCATTTCATTGCACGCGGATTGGCCTGAAACGGACGTCATCCTTCGACAAGCCCAGGATGACGTCATGGCGAGCCCTGAGCTCGGCGAAGGGTCGAACCATGACGCGAAGCTCAAAGCTCAACCGACATTGCCAATGCGCGCGTTTTCAATCGCGCGCTCGCGCGGCAGCCACACGGTCACGGTACAACCCTCGCCGACCGCGCTCGTGATCATCAGCGTGCCGCCATGCAGCTCAATCAGCCGCTTTGAAATGGGAAGGCCGAGGCCAGTGCCCTCATAGCGCCGCGTCCAGCTGTCCTCGATTTGGCTGAACCGCTCGAGGGCTCTCGGAATATCTTCCTGGGCAATGCCAATACCCGTGTCGATGACCTTGATTCTGAAGCCTTCGCTCGGCTCGAACTCGGCGCGAATCCTCACCGTGCCGTTTTCAACATTGAACTTGATAGCGTTGGACACGAGATTGAGCAGCACCTGCATCAAACGCTGCGGATCGGCAAGCAAATTCGGTATGCCGGGGTTGATATCGGAGACGAGCCGCACACTGGCTTTGTCGGCCGTTGCCTGCATCGTGCGAATGACATCGCGTATGAGCAGATTGAGATCGACCTCGCCGTCACTGAGCTCAAGCTTGCCGGAGCCCGCTTTCGAAAGGTCGAGAATTTCGTTTACGAGCGCGAGAAGATGGCGCCCGCTCTTCAAGATGAGATCGATATAGTCGCAATAACGCTCATTGCCGATCGGCCCAAACAGGGCATTCGTCATGATCTCCGAAAATCCGATGATAGCGTTGAGCGGCGTTCTGAGCTCGTGGCTCATTGAAGCGAAGAACTGCGCCTTGGCTTGGGCACTTTCGGCGGCCGATTCAAGGGCCGTCCTCATACGCTCGGTCGAGAGCTGAAGCGCTTCCCGGGTTTGCTCAAGCTCTTGCACATGCGCCCGCATCTTATCTTCCGCAGCCGAACGTGCAATC
>JBAQHC010000020.1:0-2054 GCA_049288095.1 Alphaproteobacteria bacterium
GCGCAACAGCGCGTATAATCGTCTCAAAAAAATTAACTACTTGCCGCAGGATTCCCTAAATCTTTCAACGACTCTTATGGATTCATCCGACAACTGACGGATGCCTGGGCATCACAGCTGACAGGCAGCCGGCCCCGAGCAGCGCTAGCAGGAGGGGCTTGATCCCGGCTCTGCCCGCATGCCGCCTCCCGCCCTTGAGACGGCAGCGACTCCCTACTCCAAGTCGGCGACCTCCACCGGGCCGCCGCCCTTGATGCGCTGCGCCAAGGCACTCTCGACGAAGGCATCGATGTCGCCGTCGAGCACGGCTGACGGGTTGGTGCTCTGGGTGCCGGTGCGCAAGTCCTTCACCAGCTGATAGGGCTGCAGCACATAGGAGCGGATCTGGTGGCCCCAGCCGATCTCGGTCTTGCTCGCGGCCTCGGCGTTGGCCTTCTCCTCGCGCTTTTTCAGCTCGAGCTCGTAGAGGCGCGCCTTCAACATGGCCCAGGCGATGGCGCGGTTCTTGATCTGCGAGCGCTCCTGCTGGCTCGCCACCGCGATGCCGGTGGGCAGGTGGGTGATGCGCACGGCTGAATCGGTCGTATTGACGTGCTGGCCGCCGGCGCCGCTTGCGACACGCGCGTGCGCCATGCTAGCTTTCAGCTTTTCTAAGCAGTCATTAGAGCATCGCAGATGCGAAGAGTTTTCCACGTCCCTATTCTTGCCGTGGCTCTTATGAGCTGCACTTGGTGCCTTGCCGACGACGGCAAAGTCACTATCGAGCTGAAGCAGAGCGAGCTGAAGGAGATTGGTTCACAGCTGCTCACACCTGATGGCGTTTTCGGCTTCGCGGTTCTCCTCTCATTCACGAAGTCCGGGCAGCCGACACAATCCAAATATTGGTTCTGCTCGGCCACGTTGATCGCAAAAGATTGGGCATTGACCGCGGGGCATTGCGCTTTTGAATTGACCAAAGATGTGGACGGCAAGGGCGAAATTGGCGGCTCTGTCCTCTACGGCAATACCGATTTCACAAAGGCAGAGTCCGTGAAGATCGACAAAGTCGTCATCCACGCCGGATTCACTGTCGCTGGCGAGAACGACATTGGGCTGCTCCACCTCGAGCGGCCGATTCCAGTCAAGCCCATTCCCGTCGCAGGCGTCGAAGATCTGCCTCAGACATTTCGCGAGGCGAACATTGCGGATGCGGTCGTCGTCGGCTGGGGAACACTGACAGAGCACTTCGACGAGCACGACCTCACGAAGCAGCGCAACGTGAGCGTTCGAACGATCTCGCGCGAAACCTGCAACCAGCCGCAAATGTACGGCGGTCGGGTGCTCCCGCATAAGTTTTGTGCCCAGTCGGCCTTCGAGGGAGTGGATGCCTGTGATGGGTTTGGCGGCGCGCCGCTTGTGCTTCCCGACGGGAACGGAGGGTATGATCTTCTAGGCATGGTGAATGCCGGTGAGGGCTGCGCACGCAAGGACAGGCCTGGGATCTATACGGCCGTTCCGGATTTCATCGATTGGATCGAAGCGACCACCGGCGCGAAGGTCCGCGCGCCGCCGCGCAAGGTCGCGATCCGGGTCACCAGCAAGGGCGGGGATCTCCAAATTCTGACGCGGCAACTGGGCCGAGACCCGTCGCTTCAGGGACGGATAGTAAGCCCGCGATCAAACATCGCGCCGCAAGGTGCCTACCGCTACGTGGTCTCGATCGGCGATGCGGAGAGCCCTCCGGACATCGGCCATTTCTGCGGGGGCGTGCTCATCTCTGACAAATGGATGGTCACGGCGGCCCATTGCGTCGCGCAATACAAGGACAAGCCTGACCATATCCTGCTGCGATTCATGAATTTTAGCGACGTTCTCTCCGAGGACGGTCTGCGGCTGCCGCCGAAGCGAATAATCGTCCACGAGCAGTTCACTAAGTCACCGTTCGGGGACTACAAGAATGACATCGCTCTCGTCGAATTCGAGCCGAACTCGCCATTGGGCGTCCGCATACCCCCGCTCCTGCGTCAGGATCAGGAAAAGGAGATTTTTGGCAGCGTCAGCCGGGGGTACGTGGT
>JBAQHC010000021.1:0-3207 GCA_049288095.1 Alphaproteobacteria bacterium
AGATTCATCACGCCCGTGTCGATGTCGCGCCAATCGCCAAGCCGCGAACGCTTGAACCGATAGGTGAGACCGAGCGTGCTCGAGAAATAGGTGTCGCGCCGGCACCACGGGCTCGGCATGGTCTGAACTGCTTGAAGGCAGCGAAAGATCACAAGACTCGCATCCGAGTTCTCGTGGACAAACAAGTCCTCGTCCGCACCGCCCCAGCTATCGGAAAGTTTGTAGCGGGTGAGCCCGAAGCGCCACGGCTCGCCCTTGGGATTGGCGATCGTCGGCAAATAGACACGCTCAAACTTGGTGCGCTCAGAGACAACTTCGTCGAATATCTGACCTTCTTCCTTGGCGACCTTTCCGGGATCGAACAACGAGAAATAGATCACCGGCGAATTCGGATCGTTGGACTCGAAATCGAGCTGGCGGGGCAGCGAATAGCCGTCCAGGCTCGGCAACACCGCGTACATCTCGACATTGTCTTGCGCGCCGCCACGCCGGTTCCTGGCGAACACTGTGTAGTTCTCTGGGATCACAAACCGGTCGACACCGATCGTCATTGGGATCGGACGGGTTAGCGCCGAGGCGCGCGGGTTGGTGCCTTGGATGTCCTCGACCCGAGGGCCGAAATAGTAATAGAGGAAGCCGCCGGCGAGGATCAGCGTGATGAACAGAATGCGCGCCGGGCCCGCCCAGCTCGATTCGCTCTTCACCTCTTCGCCGTAGAACTCGCGATTCGTCATCGAGTGCGCCTTGCCCCGCGGCCCGGCCGGACCGCCCCTTTCTATACGCGCTTATTGTTTAGTCGTTGCTTGCCAGCGGCGAAACCGGTTTCAAAGCCGCCTCGCTAAATTCTCGGTCATCTCGGAACCCGGCGGGCGCGTTTGCGCCGCTCCGAGGCTGTCCGCACACGGCCGGAGCGGTTCGAGGTGGTGCCACGAAGCCGTCATTCGCGACCCGCGACGCTGCACCGCACCCGGTATTTCCGGCCGATACCCTCGATTTTTCGGTTTCGAATCCCATATGATGGTGCGACGCAGCAATTTGTTAGTGCTGCGCGGTTCAAATCCGGGTATGCAACGGCCTATGATACAGGAACCCAGATGGCGCGCCGCGCCTAGCTCGTCCAAGTTCTGGCCCTCGCCTTGGCTGTTTTGCCTGCCTTGGCCGACGGGACAGGCCGTCATGGACGAGCGGACCTCCTCGACCTCGCGGGCCGCGCGGCTCCTGCGGGCGAGCACGCCTTATCGCGCCTAACCTCGGCTTGGGCCTTGAGGGCCTAGCCGCGCCGCCAGGGCGAGTTCGGGTTGGGTTGCGGCGGTGAGTCATCATCGACCTCTTCGGCCACCAGATCGATGACGACCGGCCCTTGGCGATTTTCCGCATACGGACTATTCCTGCTGCGCGCATAGAACCGCTGCGCTTCGCTTGAAAAGTGCCGGCCAAGCCAATCGATGATCCGCCGGCGCGCCGGCGGGATCAGCAGGACGAAGCCCACAGTATCGGTGAAGAAGCCCGGCGTAATCAGAAGTAGGCCGGCGGCGAGAATTGCCGCGCCTTCGGCGAGCTCGGTCGTCGGCAACTCGCCTTGTCTCAATCGCTCTTGCAGCCGCCCCAGCGTTTGAAGGCCCTGATGCCGGACGATTATGGCGCCGAGCACGGCGCTTGCGATGCACAACAATATTGTCGGAACAACGCCAATCGCGCCGCCGACCGAGATGAAAAGTGCAACCTCGATCAAGGGCACGGCGAAGAATATGGCGAGGAGCAGGAAGATCATGGGCGACCGAAGTTCGATGAACCAGTCTTAACCTATGACGGAACGCGAGCGTGACAAGCGAAAGCCCGATCAAACTCGGAAGGCGCGGCAGGCACTGGTAATATTTGCTTCAAACCTTAGCTCAGGGATAGGCTCGATTTCGGGCCAAAGAAAAAGACGGGTGCTGAGTCATGAAATGGCTCGCTGGGCTGTTGTTGCTGAGTACGATTACGCCCGCGTGGGGCGAGGCGGTTTTTTCCGACATAACGCCCAAGCAAATGCGCGATGTGCTCAGTCACGCCGGGCTGCCAGCAGAGCTCGAGATGGCGCCCGAAGGGCCGCAGATCTCGAGCCGGCTCGAGAAGCATGCATTCAACGTATTCTTTTTCGGGTGCACCGGCGCACCTGAAACGCACTGCCGCGAAGTTCAGTTCTACACCGGATTTCTGATCGAGGGCATGTTCCCGACCGCCCAGATCAATTCGTGGAACGGTGCGCATCGTTTCGGCCGCGCTTATATCGACCAGGATGGCAATGCAGCGCTCGAGATGGATGTCGACGCGGTCGGCACGTCGGAGACACAACTGAGCGATGCGGTTTTGTGGTGGAAGACCTTGGTGCCGCAATTTGCCGACTTCCTTAAGAAGGCCATCAGTCCGCAGATCGGGCCATCGGCTCAGGGCACGCCGTCGACCTCCGCCTACTGACAATCTTGGAATTTGCCAAGAAACTCCAGGGCCTGTATCAGAATCCTCATCTCGTTAGCGAGCTCCGCCCCGGAGCTGATGCCGCGCCTCATTGCGGTTTCTTGAAAGCCCCGCAAATATCACCGCCCATGGGTATCAACTGCGCAAATCTCGTTCTCTTGAAGACCTATGCCGACCGCCGCGGCGGAACGGCACCGTTCGGCGATCTTTTGATGTACGGCCGGCTCCAGAACACACTCTCGGGCGCTGAGAAAGCGCAGCTCGCAAAGCGCTACAAGATCGGCGGCGATGCCCTCGCACACCGCTACACTGAAGAGCTACTGAGGGCGATCGGCGCGCAGTCCGTCACCTCGATTGATGTGTCGGACTATGAAAGCTGCGATATCGTGCTCGATCTCATGGAGGATGTCGCCGCGCGCCAGGATCTCGCCGACAAGCTGTGTGGGCGCTTCGACACTGTGCTCGACTACGGCACCTCGGAGCATGTTTTCAACTTTCCGCAGGCGCTCGTGAATGCGTGGAACATTTTGCGCGAGGGCGGCTCTTATATCTTCGATCTGCCGGTCAGCGGCTGGACCAATCATGGGCTCGTGCAGTTTACGCCGAGCTATTTTCATTCGGTCGGCAAGACACCTTATTTCTCGCTCGAACATATTTTCTTTCATGGTAGGCATGGCGGCATTGTCGATCTTGCGGAGTTCGACAGCCCGCTCACCCGGCGCGTTCATTTGCGCGGCAAGACGTGTGCCT
>JBAQHC010000022.1:0-2676 GCA_049288095.1 Alphaproteobacteria bacterium
CCTCCACTACGAGCTTAAGGACGACTCCCAATCGGCGGCGACCGGCATCTGCACCCACTTCACCGACGGCTCGCTCTGTCCGCAGACGCGCGCCCCGGAGTGGACCTTCTCGGCCGGTGCCCAGTACCGAATCGATCTGAACGAGCTCGGCTCTCTCACGCCGCGCCTCGATGTCCAGTATACCTCAAAGATCTATTTCATTCCGATGGTCGGCGACTGCACGGCACCGATGGGCAGTGTGGCCTGTCCGTTCGACAAGGCGAAGCTCCTCTCAACCGCCGCCTCGGGCGTGGACGGGGGCCTGGACTTTCAGCCGGGCTACGCCCTGCTGAACGGCCGGCTTACCTGGGAGTCGGCTGACGGCAAGTTGTCCGTGTCGGGCTCGGTCACCAACCTGACCGACGAGGTCTACTTCTACGGCAAGCTGGCCCTGGCGGTAGACTCGCTTGGTCGTGAGCAGGGCAACATCGCCCCGCCGCGCCAGTGGCTCCTGACGGTCCGCCACACCTTCTAACCCACCGAAGGGACCGCAAGTCAGTCCGGTCTTTTCAATGGATAAACAGAAGGGGGCGCCTCCCGCGAGGCGCCCCTTTTCTTTGTCGATTTCGCGCCGCTTCGCCCCGACACAGTCCCATGATTAGCCAACCCAATTGTGAACCAGCAGGATAATCGCCGCGCGCCTGCGCTCCGTTCCACCAGCCTTCGCAAGCGAAGCGCCGCGAAGGCTGCCGCGCCGAAGCATGAAATGCGAAGGCGGCCTGTTACTTCAGCTCGGCAAGCCCGCCGATTATCAAATCAGCTCGAGTTGCTGCCGCTGCTCATGGCGGCCAGAAGCACATCCTGCATCTGGTTTGCTGTTTCGATGACCTTAGCCGAAGCCTTGTAAGCCGTCTCAGCCATCTTCATCGACACCGTATCGGAAACAAGATCCTCCGCGCCGCCCGGGATGTCGGCAATTGCGGCTTGCGTTTCGGGTGAAAGCGACTGCGGCTGGATGGCGGCTTGAACGCCGCCCGAAGTTGAGGACTTGAGCACCGCCTGAACGGGCACATAGCCCTTGGTGTTCATATTGGCGATGTTGCTTGCGCCGGCGGTGACTTGCGTCTCCGCGGCGCGCATGCCCGAAAGCCCGATTTGCAAGATGTCGCTCATGCCCGAAGGCTAGCATGAAGGACGTACACGAAGCAATTTTTCGTGTTTGAATAAAATGCAATTGGTTAGGCTTAACATTAGTTCGTCATCCCGTGCGCGTTGCATCACGAAGTGGTGCGGCGCAGACACGGGATCTAGATGGATCCCGGATCTGCGAAGCGGCATTCCATGCCGCATCGCGTCCGGGATGACGGTGACTCACTGCCCGCTATAGCTCACGCTCCAAATCACGTTCGCCGTGTCGTCGGCGATGAGAAGGCTGCCATCGGCCGCCACCGCTAGGCCCGCCGGGCGGCCCCAGACTTGAGCCTGTTTATCGCCGCCTTTCCAAAAGCCTGAGGCAAAGGTGATGTAATCGCCCTCCAGCTTGCCGTCCTTAAAAGGCACATAGACAACCTTGTACCCCGTCGGCTCCTGGCGATTCCACGAGCCGTGGAGCGCAACGAATGCGCCGCCACGATATTCCAACGGAAACGCCGGCTTGTTGTAAAACACCAGGCCCAACGGCGCCGAATGCGCCTGAAACAACAAATCCGGCACCTTGGTGCGTTGCACGAGGCCCGGCGATTTATCGCCAAATTGCGGGTCCGGATGGGGCCCGATATAGGCGTAGGGCCAGCCGTAAAAATCGCCCTTCTCGAGCTTGGTCAAATAATCGGGGACGAGATTATTGCCGTAGGTGTCGCGCTCATTGACGGCGACGTAAAGATCATTCGTACCCGGATTAAATGCGATGCCGACCGGATTTCTGAGGCCCGAAGCCCACGTGCCCATGGGTGCGCCGTCGGCAGTTGCAAATTGTTGCACGGAGGCGAGCGGCAGCGCCTCTTCATCGACATTGCCTGCAGAGCCAATTGCGACGAAGAAGCTCTTGCCGTCCGGCGCGAAAGCGACATTGCGCGTCCAATGAGCGCCGGCCGTACCGATCATGCCTGGCCGCGTGACGGGCACGCGCGCGCCTCCCTGCGTATCGCCGGGCTCATAAGACACTTTCCAAACCGCCTTGGTGTCGCCGACATAGAGATAATTGCCAAAGAAAGCGAGGCCGTGCGGCCGGTCGAATCCTTCGGCGAATTTGCGGTTGAGATCGGCCTTGCCGTCGCCATCAAGATCACGCAGCACGCGCACTTCGCCCGCATTCGGCTCGGCGAGAAATACATCCCCGTTCGGCGCAATCGCCAGCCAGCGCGGATAATCGAGCCCGCTCGCGAAAAGATTGACGCGAAAGCCTTGCGGCACGATCGGCAGATCTTTCGGCCCGCGCTCGATCCGCATCGGACCATTGAAGGCGCTTTGGCTTTGTAATACCGGCGGAAGGCCGGTGGATTTCACCTCAATGCGCGTACCAGGCGGTTCCATGGGGCCCGCTTGCGCCGCGAGCGCAATGAGGGCTCCGACCATTGCGAGCGCTCCGCTTTGCGCCCAGTCCCATGCCCACCTCGCCATGCACGTCCTCCCGCTTCGTTTATTGCTGCCCATTTACCATGACTCGCGCCAATCGCAGATGCTTCGGCAAAGCTCCCT
>JBAQHC010000023.1:0-1629 GCA_049288095.1 Alphaproteobacteria bacterium
TCTGGTCGAACAGGGTTATGTACGGGATACGCAGCGCGCCTTCAAGCGTTATCTCGGCCGTGGCGCCAGCTGTTATGTCGGCAGTGAATGGGCACGTCTCGATGAGGCGGTGGCCTGGATCCGGGCCGCGGGCGGCGAGGCCGTGCTGGCGCATCCGGCGCGCTATGCGATGACGCGCAGCGTGATGCGGAGCTTCCTGCGGGAATTTGCCGCGGCCGGCGGCGGCGGTATCGAGGTGATTTCCAGCAGTCACGATGCGCAGCAGGCGCGTATCATGGCGGCGTATGCGCGGGAATTCGGTCTGTGCGCCTCCGTGGGATCGGACTTCCACGCGCGGGAAAATACCTGGACGGTGCCGGGGCGGCTGGGTGCGTTGCCACCGAACTGCGAACCGATATGGACCCGTTGGGTCGAACCACATCCGGCACTTGTGCCGGATGTGGTCTGAACACGTTTGAGTGCCCGTGCCGCGATGTGTCCAGGCGCAGGCGGCGGTGCATGAAGGAGTGCCATGCAGTATCTGCAAATCCATCCGGTCAATCCGCAATCCCGGCTGATCAGCCAGGCGGTCGCCATCGTGCGCAACGGCGGGGTCATCGTCTATCCGACCGATTCCTGCTACGCGCTCGGCTGTCAGATCGGCGACAAGGCGGCGATGGAACGCATCCAGCGCCTGCGCAAACTCGAACCCGGGCATAACTTCACGCTGGTGTGCCGCGATCTTTCCGATCTGTCGACCTATGCCAAGGTCGGCAATCAGGAATTCCGCCTGCTGCGGTCGCTCACGCCCGGTCCCTATACCTTCATCCTCACGGCCAGCCATGAGGTGCCGCGCCGGCTGCAGAATCCCAAGCGTAAGACTATCGGACTGCGCATTCCCGACCAGCCGATCGTGCGCGCATTGCTCGAGGCGCTCGACGAACCGTTGATGAGCGTGACACTGATCCTGCCGGATTCCACCCTGCCAATGACAGAACCGGAAGAGATGCGCGAGCGTCTTGCGAGCCACGTCGACGCCATCATCGACGGCGGCAGCTGCGGGAGCGAACCAACCTCGATCATCGATCTGACTGGAGCGGCGCCCCGGGTGATCCGCCAGGGCAAGGGCGATACCTCGTTCCTTACCGGCTAATCAAGCCAGAGCCTTCGTCCCCGGGTCCGCACGTTTTGTCCGGTGACGGTCCGCCGGGCGGGAAACCGGGTATAATGCGGGCGCGATGGATCAACTGAGTCTGATACAAAAGCTGGCGGTCTGGGTCATGCCCGTGCTGCTGGCGATCACGGTGCACGAGGTGGCCCATGGCTGGATGGCCCTGCGCCTGGGCGACCGCACGGCGCTGATGCTGGGCCGGCTCACGCTCAATCCGATCAAGCACATCGATCCGATCGGGACGATCCTGCTGCCGGCGCTCATGCTGCTGATCGGCGGCTTCGTCTTCGGCTGGGCCAAGCCGGTCCCTATCACCTGGGAAAATCTGCGCCATCCGAAACGGGACATGGCGCTGGTGGCGCTGGCGGGCCCAACCGCCAACCTGCTGATGGCGGTGCTCTGGCTGCTGGTCGTGAAGCTGGGCATGCTCGTGATGAATGGCAGCCCCTGGCTCGGCCAGCCGCTGATCTACATGGGGG
>JBAQHC010000024.1:0-1555 GCA_049288095.1 Alphaproteobacteria bacterium
GTCCTTCACGGATCCGGAGGCGGCCCTCCAGCAGATCGCCCGGGAGGATTTCGACATCGTGGTGACGGATCTTCGGATGGACAAGATGGACGGTGTGGAGGTGTTGAGGCGGGTCTTGCAAAAATCACCGCGGACAAAAGTCATCATCATCACCGGCTATGCCACTCTGGAGATCGCCAGGCAGGCCCTGGCCATAGGGGCCTTCGACTTCATCGCCAAACCCTTCAAGCCGAACGACCTCAGAAATATCGTCGCCAAGGCGGCCCGCGCCCTTGGTTATAAGATAAAAGACAAGCTTGCGGACTCTTCATCCGCCCACGGGGATTCCGAGATGGAGTTTTCCGATCCGCCTGACGTCCCGGGCCGATAAGGACGGAGTCATGCCCGTCGTCACCCTCTCCTCGGATTCACACCCTTTGAGCCGGGAGATCGCCGTGAGGGCGGCAACTGCCCTGGGCTACGATTGTGTGGACCGGGAAATCCTGAAGTCCGTCGCGGAACGACACGGCGTGCCGGAGACCGATTTACACAAGGCCCTGGAGGAGTCGCCATCGCCGTTCGGCATATCCTCCAAGAACCACGCCAGATACCTTGCATACATCGAGGAGGCCGTTCTGGCCGTCCTTCTGAAGGACAACGTGGTCTGCCACGGCCTTGCGGCGCACCTGTATGTCCGTGGCATCTCTCATGTGCTCAAGATCCGGATCCTTGCAGACCCGCAGAAACTCGCCGGTGAGATCTCTTCCGGGAAGACACCTTCCTTCGAAAAGGCGTCTGCCCTTCTGAAAAACCGGGAGAGATTCCGCAGGCGCTGGTCGCTCGACGCATATCGTGTCGATGAGACGGACCCCTCCGTCTACGACATGGTGATCAGCCTTACCCGGATCGACCCGGATGAGGCAGTCAAGTCCATTGTGGAGACGACACGGTATCGCAAGTTCAAACCCATGACCTACTCCCTCAAGTGCCTGAAGGACAAGGCCCTTGCCGGCAAGGTACGGGTAGCCCTCATCGATCGGTTTCCCGATGTGAGGGTTCAGGCCGATGGCTCCTCGGTGGTGGTGCAGACGAAGGCGCTCGAGCGGGAGAAACAGAAGAGGACCGAGGCGATCAGGAAACTGGCAGGGGAGATCCCGGAGGTTGCCGCCGTTGAAGTACAGATCCTCCCCGACATCTTCCGGAAGGCCGCCGAGAGTTTCCGTTGAAGCAAGGAGAAAACCGGGCCAACAGGGAACAGGGATAACTCGACAAAACAAGGAGACGAACCATGGCCGGGAAGCTTGAGATACTGCTCCTCGATGATGAACCGATCGTGGGCAAGAGGCTCAAACCGGCCTTGGCCAAGATCGGCTGCGATGTGGAGGTCTTCGAAGACCCAAGGCGGGCCCTCGACCGCATCCATCAGAAGACCTTTGACATCGTGGTCACCGATATCCGCATGGACGAGATCGACGGGTTGGAAATCCTGGAGCACGTCATCCGGAAATCCCCCCGTACCAAGGTGGTCATGATCACCGGTTACGCCATGATGGCGGTTGCCAGGGAGGCCATGGAG
>JBAQHC010000025.1:0-1762 GCA_049288095.1 Alphaproteobacteria bacterium
TCATTGGGCTGTGGGGCATTGCCGTCATGCAGCCGTTCCAGCCGGCAGCAATGCCGGCCGCGACAGCCTAGGGACTGCCGTTTAATGTCGCGTAAACCTTATCTAACTTTCTAGGTTATTGAAAATAAAAGAGTTTTTGAGGTCATAGAAACTCTTATTGAGTATGCACGCGGTCCGCAGATCCATTCATGCCCTCAATTTGGCATGGCCGTTCGAGCTTCGATTCGGCAATTGCCGAGAACGCCTAGCACTACTTTGGCAGATTCATTCATGCGGCGGCTCGGTGACGATCCATCTTCGGCAGTGCGGGCAGCGCTGAGGTGGCAGTCGAGCGATGAGCGCGAGGATGGCGTGACGCACGGCCGGCAAGCTTGGTTGGGGCGGTGGTCCGTTGATTCTTTTTTTTCCGCTTCGCTTTTGCGAGGCGGCGATGCTGGAGGAAGGCGTAAGCGATCATCGTCATGAGCGCGTGACGATGAAGGCCTTGCCAGGATCGTCCCTCGAAGTGGTCGAGGCCAAGTTCCTCTTTCAGTTGCTGATGGGCCTGTTCGCAGATCCATCGCGCCTTGATCGTGGCAGCTAATGTGTGCAGACCTGTCTTTGCCGATAGATTGGCCAGATAGTATTTCTTCTCTCCCGACATCCGCTGTTCGCCAATGAGCCAGGCCTCTTCGCCCGGCATGTGTTGTTGACCCATGTCCCTGATCCGCTGCGCAGGGCCGTCGGCGGTACGCACACGGACGGCGGCAAAGCGGGCTTTCAGCGGGCCCTTCGTGCCGTTTCGCCAGCTCACAGTTTGCCACTTGGCATCGGTCAACATGTCTTCGGCCGGCACGGACAGAATATCTGGGATGTGCCGCTTACGAGGACGGCCGCGCGCGGCTTTTGGCCAGATCAGCTTCACCCCAACAGGGTAGACCTTGAGGTGGCGCGGGATGCCAACCGCCCAGGCAAGGCTGCGAGCGGTGAGCGCCTGGCGGAACGGTGCGCTCAGTCCATAGCCGGCATCCGCCAGCACACAGCCGAAGCGCACACCGGCCGCCATCATGCGATCGATCTCGGCCAGAGCAATCTCCGGTTTTGTTCGTGCAGTTCGATGTTCGGCCGGAACGCCCGCGCGTGCCAAACGCGCCGGATCGCTCGTCCAGTTCTCGGGAAGGAAAAGGCGTAGCGCTACCATCACCGGCACTTCGTCTCGCGCAAGTGTCAGCGACACCAGCGTTTGGCAGTTGGCGGTCTTGCCCAAGGCCGAAGCGTATTGCGGAGCGACACCGACCGAGTGCGTGCCCTTCTTCGGCATCGCCGTGTCATCGATCACCAGCATGGCATCGTTGCCGCCGACGAGCCTGTCGGCCTGGACCAGCAGTTCCTTCTCCAACGGCGCAGCATCCCAAACGCCAGCAGCAACGAAATGATGCAATTGATCATAATCGCCAGGTGCAAACCGTTCCGCCATCGGCTGAACGCTCTTGCGCTCGCCGGGACCGATCAGTCCCGCCACGTATAATGGACACATCTGTCGCCGTGCCTTGTGACCTAACTTCTCTAAAAACGGCGACAGCCAGATCCGTAATTCCGCATTCCAATTCTCGATCCGCGCCATGATCGTCACTCCGATTCAGCCGAATCGAAGCTCAAACATAAATCCTTAACGCTTTATTAATCTACCAAAGTAGTGCTAGGCTTGTATAGCAATACGGTCGAGAAATTTTTGCGTGACACGATTGATTAATTTAGCCGATGGGACGCAATTGAAATGTTT
>JBAQHC010000026.1:0-1545 GCA_049288095.1 Alphaproteobacteria bacterium
ACCCGCTGCAGACTGTATTTGCTCACCCCGACGATAATTTCGGCGCCGGATGCGCTTCGTCCGTTTACGGAGGAGTTGAAGCGCGCGCTCGGCGCAGGCGATGTCGCTTGCGTTCAGCTGCGCCTCAAGGACGTCGCCGACGATGTGATCTTGCGCGCGGGCGAGAAGCTGATGCCTCTCGTGCAAGCGGCGGGCGCCGCGTTTCTCATTAATGACCGTCCCGACCTTGCGGCCAAGCTTGGCGCCGATGGCGCGCATATCGGCGAAGAAGATATGAGCTACGAGGAGGCCCGCGCGCTCCTCGGCCCGGAAAAGATTCTCGGCGTCACCGCGCACAACTCGCGCCATCTCGCGATGGAAGCCGCTGAGAAAGGCGCGGACTATGTCGCGTTCGGTGCGTTTTTTCCGACGCAAACCAAGGATGCCAAGACCCGCGCCGATATCGAATTGCTTGAATGGTGGTCCGATATTTTCGAAGTGCCGTGCGTTGCGATCGGCGGCATCACGCCGGAAAACGCGCGGCCGCTGGTCGAAGCCGGCGCCGACTTTATCGCCGTTGCTTCGGGCGTGTGGGATCATCCCGAAGGCGCGCCGGCCGCGGTGCGCGCCTTCAACGAGCTGTTCGATTCAATAAAGGATTGACGGCAGCCACGCGCCCGACGGCTCGTTGTAGAGGCCGATTGTCATCAAGGTCAGCTGGTGAACGATTCTGAGGTCGTTGTTCAGGCACCAGCGCATGAGATCGCCATTGCGCGTCGGGACGAGAAAGCCGCCGCCGCCGACTTCGCGCGCGCCGCTGATGAGCGCTTTGATTTCGGAATTCGTCTCGGCAACGGTGTGGCCGAAAAACGCGATGCCTGACGTGTAGCCGCTGATGCGGCCGAGATGTTCGACGACATAGGCCGCGCCCTGGGCGATGGCATCGCGCAGCTCGCCGTCGCGATCATGGCCGTGCACGCGCGCGCAAAGCGCGTTGCATGCTTCGACATCGCCGTCCGTCGCCGGACGCACACGATATCCCTCGAGCGCGATTTGCGGCGGGGTGCCGTAGAATTTCGAAAGCTGCTCGCGGCAATCGAAGCCGAGCTTGGTGTAAAGCGCGAGCGAGCGGTTGTGATAGGCGGCCTGAACGAGGCGAATGCCCGCCACGCCTTCTTCCTCCGCGCGCTCGAGCACGGCTTCCATGAGGCGGCGGCCGATCGATTTGTCTTGAACCTCAGGATCGACCGTGATGGGCCCAATTCCGGCAATGGGGCCGCGCAGATCCATGAAATTGCTGCCGACCACCCGGCCATCGCTTTCCGCGACCACGCCGTAAAATCCCGAATTGGCCACCATCCCGCTCACCAGCCCGATGGCGTGCTCCGGGGATGGCATGTCCCAAGGGAAATTGTGCCGGCTGGAAATCGATTTGAAGCCCTCGAACACGATGTTGCCCGCGGACGCGATGTCGTCGCGCTGCGCTGTTCTGAGTGTGACTTGCATGGCCCCTGCTCCCTGTTCGCGTCCCGAGATTTTCCGCCGATGTTTTACGTGGTCTGGGAT
>JBAQHC010000027.1:0-11666 GCA_049288095.1 Alphaproteobacteria bacterium
AAAGCGAGCGTAATCGCGACAAATAATCAGATCAGCCGGGAGGTTAACCAATGCTCACTGCCGAACATAACGAGCTTCTGACCCGGGTAGGGCCGGGCACGCCAATGGGCGACATGCTGCGGGAATACTGGGTTCCGGCCTGTCGCTCGGCGAAGCTCGAGAAGGACGGCGCCCCGGAGCGGGTGCGTCTGTTTGGCGAGAATTTCGTGGCTTTCAGAGCAACCGATGGCCGCGTCGGCTTTATCGCTGAGGGCTGCCCGCACAGATGCGCCTCGATGGCGCTCGCGCGCAACGAAGGAAATGGTCTCCGCTGCATCTTTCACGGCTGGAAGGTGAATGTTGAAGGCGAATGCGTTGATGCGCCGACCGAGCCGGAGGAGCGGCGCGCGGCTTTCGCCAAGAAAGTGCCTGTGCGCTCGCATCCCGTGCATGAGGCCGGCGGAATGCTTTGGGTTTACCTCGGCAAGAACAAGGACAACCCGCCGCGCTTTCCGGATTACGAGTTCAACAATTTGCCGGAGAGCCATGTCCGCCCGATGCGCGGTCTTCTCCGCTGCAACTGGCTGCAAGGGCTCGAAGCGCTCTTGGACTCGGCGCATGTCGGCTATTTGCACGCAGAGAACGTCAAATCGTTCGCAAACACGATGATCGGCACGTCGGAGACGACCAACATTCTCCTGACCAATGGCGCGCCCAACTTCGAATTCATCGAGAAACCCTACGGCTTCCGCGAAGGCGCGCTTCGCCCCGGCAAGACCGGCAACACCTATGCGCGCATCAGAGAAGTGGCCCTGCCTTATTTCTCGTTCATTCCGGGCCGCTTCAACGGCATGGGCACGGCGTGCTGCTCGATTCCGATCGACGACTACAACACGGCGCAATGGTACATCGCATTCAACACCGAAAGCCCTCTCGACATGGAGCGCTTCCGTACTTTTGGCATGGCCGACATCAATCTCGACTTCTTCAATGAAGGTATGGGCGATTTCTTTAACATGTGGCAGCAGAACCGCGAGGCGATGAAGAACGGCCATTGGTCCGGCTTTGTCGGCAAGGGCAACCCGCATGAGGATTTTGCCGTTCAGGAATCGATGGGGCCGATCGTTGACCGTTCCATGGAACATCTCGGCCAGGCCGATCTCGTTATCGTCCGTGCACGGCGCATGTTGATTGATGCCGTACGGCACTATGAGAAGACGGGCGAGATCTCGTTCGTCGAAAATGTCGAGTTCCCGCGCATCCGAGCGTTGGCGATTACCTATCCATCGAACCAGGATTGGAAAAAGTTTGACGCCTTCAATCCGCCGCCTGCCTTGAGCGCCGCGGAATAGGAGGAGACAGATGAAGCGGATCGTGTTTGCCATCGTCATAGCTGCGCTCATGACGGCGATCGTCGCCGGCGGCGCTACGCTTGCCAACAAATTCGTGCTTCATCAGGACATTGCTCAGGCGATGCCGAGCTGGCCGATTGCAGCGGCATTTCTGTTTTTGGCCTTCTTTGCTTTTCAGCTCTTCCGCTGGAAGCCGTCAGGCGACGGACGGACGAGGCGGTGACAGAGGGAACCGATGCTCACCAGAGAACACAACGAGCTTCTAACGCGGGTCGGGCCCGGCACGCCGATGGGCGAGATGCTGCGCGAATACTGGGTGCCGGCCTGCCGCTCAGCAAAGCTCGAAAAAGATGGCGCCCCGGAGCGTGTGCGCCTGTTCGGCGAAGACTTCGTCGCCTTCCGCGCAACCGACGGACGGGTCGGTTTCATCGCCGAGGGCTGTCCGCATCGCTGCGCCTCGATGGCGCTCGCGCGCAATGAAGGCAATGGCTTGAGATGCATCTTTCACGGATGGAAGGTGAGCGTTGACGGCGAATGCGTTGATACACCGACCGAGCCGAAAGAGCGCCGCGCGGCGTTTGCCAAGAAGGTGCCGGTGCGCTCGCACCCCGTGCGCGAGGCCGGCGGTGTGGTTTGGGTCTATCTCGGCAAGAACAAAGACAATCCGCCGCACTTTCCCGACTTCGAGTTCACGCATTTGCCGCTAACCCACGTCAATCCGACCAAGGGCAAGCTGCACGCCAATTGGCTGCAAGGCTTCGAGGCGCTGCTCGATTCCGCGCATGTGAGCTATCTGCATTCGCGCACGCAACGCACGCAGCCGACCACCAATCGCGAAATCCGTTACATGTTCGAGAACGGCGCACCAAATTTCGAATTCATCGACCAGCCTTACGGCTTCCGCGAGGGCGCGATCAGGGATCAGACCGATGGCCACGCTTATGCGCGCATCCGCGAAGTTGTGATGCCGTGGTGGTCGTTCATTCCGGGGGCGCCCGGCGAGGGTGTTGTGTGTTGCTCGATCCCAATTGACGACGAGTGGACGTCGCAGTGGTACATCGTATTCAACGCACACAAGCCTTTGCCGCCTGGGCGCAACCCGATGTTCGGCACCGACTCGGGCGACCCCGATGATTTCACTTCCGACATGGGCGATGTCACGAATATGTGGCGCCAAGACCGCGCGGCGATGAAGGCCGGCCATTGGTCTGGCATTGTCGGGCGCACCAACGCCTATGAAGATTTCATCGTTCAGGAATCTATGGGCCCGATCGTGGATCGCAGCCAAGAGCACTTAGGCCAAGCTGATCTCGTGATCACGCGCGCGCGGCGCATGTTGATCGATGCGGTGCGCGAGTTCGAGCGCATTGGCAAAGCGCCATTTGTCGAAGACGTCGATTTCGCGCATATCCGCGCACTGTCGATCATGTATCGACAGGGCATGGATTGGAAATCCTTCGATCCGTTCAAACCCGAAACCCTTGCCGCCGCCGAATAGATTTCCGCCACCTGCCCAATCATTCTCTAAACTTCCCTATTGACTGCGTTAATTAGGGAAGTTTATAGGCGTTACGGGAATGGTGGAGGCAAAGATGTCCCAGGAGCTCTATTCGGTCTTTCAGGTTGCCAGCCTGCTCGATCTGCACGTTAAGACGGTGCGCGGGTATGTCCGCGACGGCCGGCTTAAAGCCGTGCGGATCGGCAAGCAATACCGGATCACTCGCGAGGACGTTGAGGCCCTCATCGGCCAGCCGGCATCGGTGTGGGATCCGCCGGTCATGCGTCATCGCCATGTCGAGGTATCGAGCATCGTCGAGATTCACGCGATCAGCCCCGATCGGGCGCTTGCCGTGTCCGAGGCGGTGCAAGCTGCGGCGAACGGCGCGCGGCGCGGCGCCGATGGTCCGGTCACCGTCGAAGCGATCCCCGACGAGACACGCGGGCGTCTTAAACTGGTTGTGGTCGGCGATTTGCGCGCTAACACCGCGCTCATGAAGGCGATCGACAGCGCGCTTAATTGATCACCGGGGACGGCCGCGACGGCCGGCGCTACTTTTCCTCTCGCGCATGGGCCCAGTGCTTGAGCACTGGGCTCATCAGTAGCATCAACACGCCCGCGCCCGCGCCCCAATAGCCGATCATTTCAAACACGCTGACATAGGTCGTCAGCGCCTTGTGCGGATCGAGCACTTGGCCCGCGACGGTTTCGGCCGAGGTGAGCTGCGCAACCTTACCGCCGATCCATTGCGCCCAAGACGAAGCCAAGAACCACGTCGCCATGATCGTCGAGATCGTTGCGACGGGCGAAAGCTTGGTCATTTGCGAGAGGCCGACGGGCGAGAGGCACAGCTCGCCCGTTGTCTGCAGCAGATAGGAGAGCGCGAGAAAATACAGCGGCACGCGGAAATGCGCATCGGCAAATCGCGCGCTCCAAACGAGCACGAAGAAGCTTGCGCCGACTTGCAAAAGGCCGAGCCCGAATTTCACGATCGGATCAGGGTCACTTCTGCGGTGGCCAAGATAAGCCCACAGCGCGGAGAACACTGGCGCGAAGATGAGAATGAAACCGGCATTGAAGCTTTGCACTTGTGGCGCAGCGACCGGAACGCCAAAGAGTCTGAGGCTCGAATTACGCTCGGTGAAAAGATTAAGCGATGTGCCGGCCTGCTCGAACAAGGTCCAGAACACGACCGAGGCCGCGATCAGGATAAGCGCGAGCAGCATGCGCTCGCGCTCCACCTTCGTGCATTTGGCAGCCATGAACCAAAAGAGATAGCCGAGCACGAGTGCTGAGCCTGCTGCGAGCAGATAGCCGACGACTTCGTTGTGCTGAACCAGCGCCCAAACGAGCGCGAGACCCCCAAAGGCCGCAAGGTAGATTGCCCACTCGAAATTGATCGGACCAAGCGCGGGCTTCTTGAGACGCGCCGGCTCCGGCGGCTCGCCATGGCCTTCCAAGAGCGGCTTGCCGAAGACGAACGCAACATAGCCGAGCGCCATGCCGACGCCCGCCGCGCCAAAGCCAGCCCACCAGCCGATATTCGTTCCGAGCCAGCCGCACGCAATTGCCGCCCAGAACGCGCCGAGATTGATGCCGTAATAATAGAGTGTGAAGCCCGGGTCGCGCCGAGCATCGCCAGGCGAATAAAGCTGGCCGACGATCGACGAGATATTCGCCTTCAAGAAGCCGACGCCCATGATGATGAGCGAAAGCGCGAGATACATGATGTTAGTGAACAAGGGATCGCGGTCGACGACCGAAAGCTCATAGGTGCCGCGCGCGAGCACGCCGGGAAGCGGCACATCGTGAGGCAAGCCCTTAATCGCCATGCCGCCGCCTGGCGCGGCGCCGACTTCATAAGTGGCATCGCCGATCTTGAGCCGTGCCTCGCGCGCTTCACCGCGGCCGGTGACGACAAAGCCGAAACTGTGGCCGCCATATCGCAGCACTTGGGTCGCAGGCCTGCCTTCGATCGCCATCGTGAAATGGCCCGCAACAAGCAGAAGCGCGCCGAACGCAATCGCCTTGCGCGTGCCGAGCCACTTGTCGGCGACGAATCCGCCAATCAGCGGCAAGAGATAGACGAGCGATGTGTAGGCGCCGTATTCGCCATTGGCGAAATCGTCCGTGAACAGAAATTGCTGCGTGAGATAAAAGATCAACAGCCCACGCATGCCGTAATAGGAAAAGCGTTCCCACATTTCGGCGAAGAACAAGATAAAAAGCCCGCGCGGGTGGCGCCTGACCTGCACGACCACGGGGACGATCGTGACCACCGTAACCACGATGCCGGCGAGAAACACGATGTCCATGAATCCCCCGAACCGAGCTACTTCAGCCGCTCGATCATCGCCATTGCGGCGTGCGGCGCGCGCACCTTCGCGCCGCTGATGAAATAGATGAACACATCGCGCTTCGCTTTCGAAGACTTGGCCGGCGTGCCGAAAGTGTCGAGCCCCGCCGGCGCTGCGCCACTTTCCCATTCTTTCGCGCGCGCCAACCATTGGTCGAGCGCCTTCTTTGGATAGCCAGCCGGCTCGCCTTCAACGCAACGCTGCAACCGCGCATAGGTGAAATCCGCAGTCACATCGGCGATCGCCGGGTAATCGTCGGAATCAGCATAAACGATCGCGACATTGTGCAGCCTCGCAAGATCGATGAATTCGGGAACAAGAAAGCTTTTGCTGCGGATTTCGAGCGCGTGGCGCAGCGGCAGCTTGCCAAGCTCGTGCGGAAGCATCTTTAAGAACGCGCCGACATCGTCATCGAACTTCTTATACGGCGCGAGCTGCCAGAGAATCGGCCCGAGCTTTTGTTTGAGCTCCGAAAGGCCGCTCTTTAAGAAAACATCGAGAAGCTCGCCCGAAGCCGCCAGCTCTTTTTTGCCGACAATGTAACGGGGCGCCTTGACCGAGAGGACGAAATCGTCCGGCGTTTCATCGCACCATTTATTGAAGCTCGCCGGCGTCTGTGTGCGATAAAAAGTGCCGTTGATCTCGATCGTCGTGAGCTTGCGCGAGGCGTATTCGAGCTCGCGTTTTGCCGGCACGTCATCCGGATAAAACGTGCCGCGCCATTCCTCAAATGTCCAACCGCCGATTCCGAAACGGATCATGGTGGATCACGAGTGATATGTGTCGCGGTGCGTTGCGTAGATCTTTTCGGTCGTGGTGATGAATTCCAAGAGCGCCGGCTTGCCGTCTTGCGTTGCTTTGATGCCGCGCTTGATTGCAGGCACGATGTCGTTCGGTTGCTCGATCCGCTCGCCATAGCCGCCGAGTGCTTTGGCGAAGTCGGCGTAGTTGCCAGAAATGTCCGTGGAGCGATATTTGTCCATCGACAATTTCATGATCTGGTTTTCCATCGCCATCGAGAAATTGTTGAACAGGATCGAGAGCACCGGGAGGTTCGCTCGCGCGCAAGTCTCGAAATCCATGCCGGTCATGCCGATTGCGGCATCGCCCCACATATTGATGCAAAGCTTATCCGGCTTGGCGATTTTGGCGCCCATCGCGAGCCCTAAGCCGTAGCCAAGCTGGGTCGACTTTCCCCAACCTATGTAACTGTGCGGCGCGGTGGTTTGCCAGAATGGCGAAAGCTCATCGCGCGGGCTTCCCGCATCATGCGTAATGATCGTGTTCGCGACATCGACGGTTGCCATGAGATCGCGGATCACGCGGTAAGGCGAGAGCGGCGCTGCGCTGGAATTCAATCGCGGCGACCACTCTTTAAGCCAAGTCTCACGCTGTTCCGCGATGCGCGCCATCACTTCGGCTTTGCGTCCGCGCGGTTTGTTGCCAAGGCGATCTTTCACGGCCGCGATCATTGCTAGAAGCGTCAATCGCGCATCACCGATCAGCGCATGCTCGGCCTGGACGTTCTTGTTCACATCCATCGCATCGATGGTGTTGTGAATGAAGATCTTGCCTTTGGTCGGGAAACGGATGCCGAATCCCGTCGCCGTGAAGCTCGCGCCAACCCCGAACACGACATCGGCTTCTTGCACATGGCGGAACACTTGCAGCGGCATGGCAACGCCGCCCGAACCAAGCGAAAGATCATGGTTTTCGGGAAAAGCGCTCTTGCCTTCAAGGCTCGTCGTCACCGGCGCTTCCAAAAGCTCGGCCAGCTCACGCAATTCCTTCCAGGCGCGCGCATAATGCACGCCCTGACCTGCGTAGATCAGTGGCCGCTTGGCATCGACCAGCGCTTTCGCCGCGCGATCGATCTCTTGATCGTCGGGCCGCGAGAGATGGCGCTTCGCCGGCGTGTAATCGACCTCGCCGACTTCATCGTTCCATATATCGCCCGGCACTTCGATGAGCACCGGCCCGGGCCGGCCGTTGCGCGCTTGCGTGAAGGCGCGCTTCATCGCCGGCACGACTTGCGCCGGGGTCGAGATCATCTCGCTCCACTTTGTCACGTGCTGGAAATTAAGCGTCGCGTTGAAGCCCGGCTTCACGAACGCAGTGGCGCGCGCCGAACCGCCGGGAATGACGACCAGCGGCACAGCCTCGGAATAGGCCTGCGCTACCGCACCGAATGCGTTCTCAACACCCGGGCCGGATTGCATGCAGGTGACGCCGACTGTTTCGCCCGACGTCATCCGGCTGATCGCATCTGCCATATGCACGGCAATGCGCTCCTGGCGCACGATGATTGGGCGAATGCCGATATCGGCTGCGGATTCGATCAGCGGATTGAGCGGATAGGCCGGAAGGACGCTCGTGCCCTCGCGCTTCAAAACCTCGGCAATGGCGGCAGCGACTCTCATGATGTCCTCGGCGGTCGGGTTTTCTAATGCGGCGGCGACGTTAGCATTGGCAGCTTGAACGCGCCAAGGCACCGGAAACCATCCGTCTACGGAGCATCCGTCGGCTTTTTGAGGCCATGGCCACTGCCGGGCAACAAGCGGCTTACCAATGCCCGCCGCAAGCCATTATCCGCCCTCTCGCACCCGCAACAGACCTATCTGACAAATTTTCATTGTCGCCGGCCGGGGCCCGGCGCTAGGCTCCCTGCCGGCATTAAGACCGGACGAACACGGCCTTTGGGAGGACGATATGCATGTGGGCATAGCCACAGGCTTTGCGCATCAGCGCGGCGATGATTACAGCGACGCGGAGTTCATGCAGGACGAGCTTCGGCCGCTCCTGATGGCCGAGGATTTGGGCTTCGATTCGATCTGGATCACCGAGCATCATTTCGACAATTACTCGATCAGCCCGAATCCGATCCAAACCCTCACCTTTCTCGCCGCGCGAACCAAGCGCGTGCGTCTCTCCACCCAGGTTACCGTCGCGCCCTGGCATGATCCCGTGCGCCTCGCCGAGCAGTTCATCGTGCTCGACCACTTGTCCGGTGGGCGCGCGATGGCGGGCTTCGGACGGGGCCTTGCACGCCGCGAATATGAGGGCTTCAGAATCGATCTCAGCAAATCCCGCGAATTGTTCGATGAGATTGTCGAGCTGGTGATGGGCGGACTTAACACGGGCTTCATAGAAGGCGGCGCGCTCACCAAGCAGCCGCGCGTCGAGCTGAGGCCGCGCCCGCTCCGCTCGTTCAGAGGCCGTGCTTTTGTCGCGGCGACGACGCCGGATTCGCAGCGCGCGGCGGCAAAGCTCGGCATGGGGCGCATGTACATCACGCTCCCGAGCGCGAATTCCGCTTTGCCGGCAACTGCAGTGGATCACTACGCGGAGGCGTGGCGCGAATTTCATCCCAAGGAGCCGATGCCGGGCCCGTTTGTCTCGGGCATGATTGTGGTCGATGAGAGCGGCGACCGCGCGCGCGAAATCGCCGCCAAGCACGCCGCCGTCACGTTCGCCGCGGCGGTCAAGCACTACGAAATGGATTCGCCCAATTTCGGCAAGCAGAAAGGCTATGAATATTACAGCCAAGCGCGGCGCGATCAAGGCCAGGCCGATAGCGGCCGGGCAAACCAGGATGGCACAACATCGGGAACGATTGCCGGAACGCCGCAAGAGGTGCTCGAGCAATATGAGAAGATCAAGAACCAACTCGGCGCGCAGGGACTGTTCCCGCACTTGTATTTCGGCGCCATGCCGCAGGACGAGGCCTTCCGCAATTTGATGCTATTCGCGAAGAAATGCCTGCCGGAAATCAAGAGCTGGCGGGCCGAAACCACAATCGATCAACCGATGCGCGCGGCGGCGGAGTAAATCATGGTGCACAAGTTCAACTATCTGTCCTCGCTCAATCCGCAGCTCTTTAAGCCGGAAGCGGTGCCGGCAGACACGCGCGCGCTCGTCGAGGGCATGATTGCGCAAACCAAGAAAAGCTCTCGAGTCCTCGGACCAAGCGATCGCCGCGCGGTTCCAAAAGAAGCGCTTTCGCCGCGCGGGAAATGGCGCACGATCCCCGGGCCAGGCGGACGCGACTTGCGCCTTCGTGTTCTCGCGCCCGACCGGCCAACCGGAGTTTATTTGCACCTGTTTTCCGGCGGGCTCGTCATTGGCTCGGCGGATGCAAATGACGCAATGCTTGAGCGCATCATCGAATCGACCGGCATGGCTTGCGTTGCGCCCGATTACCGCTTAGCGCCCGAGAGCCCCTATCCTGCGGCTTGGGATGATTGCGAAGCTGCTGCGCTCTGGCTTGCCAAGAACGCCAAGAGCGAATTCGGTACGGACAAGCTGACGATTGGCGGCGAAAGTGCGGGCGCAACGCTCGCAGTACCTACGCTCATCCGAATGCGCGACAAGCACGGCTACACCGGGTTCAAAGGCGCCAATCTAAGCTACGGCAATTACGACACATCGATGAGCCCGAGTCAGATCCATGTCGGCGCGCTCGGCGCTGCTCTGACCACGGCGGCGATCAACGCCTGTTCCGATGCCTATGCGCCGGACATTGCCAGCCGGCGCAACCCGGACATGTCGGCGATTTACGCCGATCTCAAGAACCTGCCGCCGGCTTTGCTGAGCGTCGGCACCATGGATCCTTTCCTCGACGATTCGCTGTTCATGTATGTGCGCTGGATCGCAGCGGGCAACGAAGCGGAGCTTGCCGTCTATCCTGGCGCGCCGCACGGCTTCAACATGATGCCCCTGAAGGACGCCAAGGAGGCCAACGCAAGGATCGATGCTTTTCTCGCCGATGTGATTGCGTGAAACGGGCGTGAGCCCCTATGAATGGCGCCCGCGCCGGGAGACCATAGATGACTGTTGAGCTTTATTACTTTCAGCCGCTCGGCACCAATTCAGGCCGCGTTTATCTCACGCTGTTGGAAAAGGGCGTGCCGTTTCTCGGTCACCATTTGAGCGGGCGCGATTTCGAGCATTTGAAGCCGGAGTATTTGAAGATCAATCCGCGCGGCCAGGTGCCGGCGATGGTTCATGATGGCGTTGCCCTCTATGAAGGCATGACCATGAACGAATATATCGACGAGGCGTTCGAAGGGCCGGCGCTTCGCCCCGCCAATCTCGTCGAGCGCGAGCGTATGCGCGTCTGGTGCCGCTGGTCCGAGAATGATCTCGGTCGATGCCTGATGATGATCAATTGGAACCGCATCATGCCGACCTTCATCGGCGCGCGCGACATGAAAGAGGTTGATGAGATCCTCGCGAAGGTGCCGGATTTGGATCGCCGCCGTTCCTGGAAAAGCGCATTCGAACAAAAGACGCCGCCCGAGATGATCGAGGAATCGCATCGCCGCACGCGCGAGGCGATCAAGCGCATCGAGGCGCAGCTTTCAAAGACACCATATTTTTCCGGCAAAACCTATTCGCTCGCGGATATCGACTTTCTCAATTTCTGTGGCGGCATTTTGATGATGTGGATGCCCGATCTCGTCAATGAGAAGGCGACGCCCGCCTTCTGGGATTGGAACCAGCGCGTGAATGCGCGCCCCGCCGTCATCGAAATGCGCGCCCAGCGCACCGGAATGCCGACACAGCCGCCGGCGCAAGCCGCCGCGGCCGCTCAACAATCACGCTAAGGGAGTGAACGGGATGGCAATGGAGCTTTACCACTGGGAGCCCAATGGCGCTTGCGGCCAAGTGCTGATTGCGCTGAAAGAGAAGGGCGTCGATTTCAAATCGCATTATGTCGATGTGCTCGCCTTCGAGCAGCACAGCCCCGCGATCCTTAAGCTCAGCCCGACGGGCCAAGTGCCGATCCTCGTCGACAATGGCGAGCCGATGACGGAATCGAGCTACATCCTCGAATATCTCGAAGAGGCCTATCCGCAAAACGCGCTGATGCCCAAGACGCCGCTCGACCGCTGGAAAGTGCGCGTCTGGCAGAAATATGTCGACGATTATGTCGGCGCGACGGTGAGCACGATCGCTTGGGCTGCACTTGAGCAACCCGCATTCAAGAACAGGGATCGTGCAACGCTCGATAAGGCTTTCGCCAAAATCCCGATGAAGGAGAGCCGCGATCACTGGGTGAAGTCGGTCGACGGCGAAAGCGATGATGTGATGAACCGCTCCAAGGAGCGCACCAAGGAAGCGATCGGCAAGATCGAGGATACACTCAAGACCAATCAGTGGCTTGGCGGACCGACCTATTCGCTCGCCGATATCTCGCTCTTCCCCTACATCAATTTCCTGCCGCGCGTCGCCTCGGACGTTGCAAACAAGAACACATCGCCCAAGACGCTCGAGTGGCTCGGCCGGATGAGAGAGCGCCCGGCGGTCAAAGCCGCAATGTCGATGGCAAAGCGCCCCGACCCCTACGCGACAATCGCCCCCGGCCCCGAACACGTACGCTGGGGATGAGTCGAACTTAATCTAGTCCCCTCTCCCCTTGCGGGAGAGGGTTGGGGTGAGGGCTTGAATCGAAGGCTCCGGCCCCACCATCACCCGGAT
>JBAQHC010000028.1:0-13352 GCA_049288095.1 Alphaproteobacteria bacterium
CCCACTTTTGTGGATGGTTGGCGATCCCTAGGGACTCGAAGAATAATTATCCTTCAACAGGTTAGACCCAAAGTGGGAGGATTTTGATCCCGCTGAAATCCGGGCTTATTCGGTTGGGCACTCCCACCAGATCGAACACGCGGAGTGGAGCCCGGGGCTCGCGGTGGCTCGACACTCTCCGCCAATATGCGGCGATAGTCGACATCACTGCGCGGAGGTGTGTTTCTCGGCGAACAAGGATAAATACCCCAATCGTATGGGAACATTGAGCCACTTATGGCTGCCCGTTATCAAGAGTCAGCCGACTGCATTGACGCGATTGACGCCAGCCTTAGTGCCCAAGGGCCCCAACTTGCCGTCGCCACCCCGATCGGCTTGCTGCGACGGCTCTATGACCGACGTTGCCGACTCACCTCAAAGCGAGAATCTGTCGTCAAACGACGGGCGGGCCGACAAGTAGATCGTAGATCTCGCCCTGGCTCCTTGCCGCGCGCAGGGCCTCGAGCACCTTCTTGTCGCGTAGCCGACGCGAGATGAGCGCCAGCGCGGCAACGTGCTTATTTGCGGCGTTTGGCGGTATCAGCAACAGAAAGATCAGATCAATTGGTTTGGAATCGATGGCCTTGAAGTCGATTGGTTTCGCAAGGCGGGCGAAGAGTCCAATGAACTCAGACAGCCCCTCGATACGGGCATGCGGTATCGCAATGCCTTGGCCCATGCCGGTCGAGCCAAGATCTTCACGCGCTTTGAGGGCCCTTTCGATGGTTTGCGCATCAATGTGGGCGATTTCGGCGGCGCGCATCGATAGCTCTCTTAGGAGCTGCGATTTGTCGCTCGTATTCAGGCGGTCGAATACCCAGCCCGGCGCAATAATCTCTGCCAATTCCATGTTGATTGATCCGCTTATTAGTCGGGTGCTCGCAGACGATATCCAACGCCTTGCTCGGTCAAGATGTGCTTTGGATTTTCGGGATCGGCTTCGATTTTCTGCCGCAGCGTTCTAATATACATGCGCAGATATTGAACATCCGTCTCGGCGCCCCACACTTCGTGCAACAACGCTCTGTGAGTCAGAACCTTTCCGGCGTTCATAACGAGCATGCGCAGCACATCATATTCGCGCGGCGTTAGCTTCACTTCTTCGCCTCGCACGGTGACGATGCGCCGAACAATATCCACGGTGAGGTCGCCACTGCGAAAGATCGGTTTCTCACCCTGTTGCTGAAGACGATGACGTAACGCGGCTCGAATACGAGCAAGCAGCTCATCAACTCCGAAGGGCTTCGTAACATAATCATCGGCGCCGAGATCCAGCGCTCTCACCTTGCCTCCTTCGTCTGTTCGGCTTGAGAGGACGATGATCGGAACGCTCGACCCCGAGTCACGAAGCGCCTTGATGACGTCAAAGCCGTCGATCTTTGGGAGGCCGAGATCGAGCACCAGAACGTCCACCGGACCCTTGCGCAACATTTCAAGCGCTTGAGCACCATCTTCAGCCTCGGTGATATGATAGCCTTGTGCGACTAAGCTCGTACGCAAGAAACGCCTGATCGGCGGCTCATCGTCGACGACAAGAATACGTAACGGAGTTGATGCGGTTGTCATGCCATTGCCCGTTGTTCAACTGCCGCCGGCTCAGGAATTGGCAAGGTTATCGTGAAAACGGCGCCGCTTCGGTCCGTACGGTTGCTTGCGGCGATCGTACCTCCCATTGCCTCGATAAAGCCGCGGCAAATCGCGAGCCCGAGGCCGGTGCCAGCGCGTTTACTGTCGGCAGCTTGCACGCGATAGAATTTGTCAAAGATCTGCTCGGCAGCGCCCTCCAGAATCCCCTCCCCTTCATCGACGACCCGAAGCCTGATGACTTCACCATCTCTGCTTGCTGCCAATTTGATCGTGGTCCCGGCTGGCGTGTATTTCGAAGCGTTGTCCAACAAGTTGAACAGCGCTTGTTCGAACAGCACGGGATCGAGCTTCACCATCGGTAGATCCAGCGCCAACTCGACAGTCACCTTGTGGTTCTGCAAGACCTTCTGAGCGCGCCGCAAAGCGCTCCCCACGACATCGCTCAAATCGACAAAGTCCGTCTTTGGAGTGATCGCGCCGGACTCAAGCCGGGTCATATCCAAAAGATTGGCGATGAAGCGATTCAGACGTTCGGCTTCCTCTTGGATTGTCGAAGTGAGCTCATCGAGCGTGGCGTCATCCAATGTCTTTCGGTAGCCCTTGAGCGTCGTGGCCGATCCAAGGATCGCGGCGAGTGGCGTCCTTAGATCATGCGAGATGGAGGTCAGCATTGCGTTACGTAAGCGCTCGGTTTCAGCAGCGAGCTTACTCTTGTCAGCATGCTCAACCAGATTGATGCGCTCGATCGCTAGGGCGGCTTGATCGGCCAGGGAGTCGAACAGGCGGCGTTGTTCGGGCGCGAATAGCGGCCCAGGCCGATCATTGTCGAGGCCAATTATGCCGACAGTGCCAAGGCCCGTGCGCATCGGGATGAAGAGACGCTTGGCACCGGGAAGCGTGTCGGCGCCTCGGCCCGCCGGCTGCGAGTGCTCCCAAGCCCACTTTGCCGCCGCAAGATCTGCGTCATCCAAGAGGTCCTCGGGTGGATATCCGGCACGCACAGCGATGCTTTCATTTTCCGGCAAAAGAAGTACGACACGCAGCTTGAGCATATCCGCGATCTGATAGGCGGTTGCCCATAGCAGATCGTCAAGCAAGACGACGCCGGCAAGCTTGCGGCTGAATTGATAGAGATCCTCCGTCATCTTCGCGCGGGCACGCGCGGCGACAGCTTGCGACCTGACGCGCGCTGTCAAATTGCTCGCAATGACGGCAACCACGCCAAAGAAGAAGAGCGCAACAACATTTTCAGGATTGTCGATCGTGAACTGATAAAGCGGCGGCAAGAAGAAGAAGTTGTAGGCGAGCACACTCAAGAGGCACGCGGCGAGGGCGGGCCGCAGGCCGTAGGTAATCGCGCTTGCGAGCACCGCCATGAGGAATACCAGCGCGATGTTCGAGACCGCGAGGAACTGCTGCAGGAATAGTCCTACAAGCAGCGCAACAACGACCATTCCAAAGCTTCCGGCATAAGCTCGAAGGTCGAAGGGTGCTGGTGCGACCGGAGCGACCTGCGGCCTATCGGCTTCCTCTTGACCGGGCTTAGGCGCCGACTCCGGAACCACGTGTACGCTGATGCCGCCGGCGCGACGGATGATCTCGTGAGCGGCCGATGCGCGTAGCCGCTCAGACCACCAGGAGCGCTTGGACGATGAGACAACGATTTGAGTGAAGTTGTTGGTCTGCGCATACTCGATCACGCCGTCGGCGACAGACGCGGCAGGAATCGTGACGGCTTGGCCGCCCAAACGCTCTGCGAGGCGAAGCGCCTCGGCAATCCTGTCGCGCTCCGCCTCGCTCAAGCGGCCGGTGCGCGATGTCTCGATACAAATTGCCGCCCATGACGCACGCAACCGGTCAGCTAGCCGGCGCGCATAACGCACCAGCGCAATCGCGCCGGGCCGTTCGTTGATGCAGACCAACACGCGCTCACTCGCTTCCCACGGACCCTGAATCGCATGGGCGCGCATATAGTCGACCATCTGCTCGTCGACACGCTGGGCGGTGCGGCGCAGAGCGAGCTCACGTAGCGCGGTCAAGTTACCCGGCATGAAATAGTGGCGGATTGCCCGCTCCGCTTGCTCAGGAACGTAGACCTTACCTTCCTTTAGGCGCTGTATGAGATCTTCAGGTGTCAGGTCGACGAGCTCGACATCGTCGGCGCGGTCTAGAATTGAATCAGGTACGGTCTCGCGCACTTGGATGCGCGTGATGCGTGCCACGACGTCATTGAGGCTTTCGAGATGTTGGACATTGAGCGTCGTGTAAACATCGATGCCAGCCGCCAGCAGCTCTTGAACATCGAGATAGCGCTTAGGATGTCGACTGCCTGGTGCATTCGTGTGCGCAAGCTCATCAACAAGAACGAGCGCGGGCCTTCGCTTCAGAATCGCGTCCAGGTCCATCTCTTCCAGGACGCTGCCCTTGTAGGATACCTGCTTCTTCGGGACGATCTCGAAGCCTTTGGTCAAGAACTCTGTTTCAACCCGGCCATGTGTTTCTACGACGCCAATCACAACGTCGACATTCTCGGCATTGCGCTGGCGCCCCTGCAGCAGCATCTCATAAGTCTTGCCGACGCCGGGCGCTGCGCCGAGAAAGACTTTCAAACGACCGCGCGATTCTTGCGCGACCTGCTTCAGCAGGGCGTCAGGAGAAGGTCTGGTATCGCGGTCGGTGCGTTCGTCCATAAGCGGCGTAATGTTGCCAGCCCGTAGTCTAGGCTATTGGAACCCGCGATGCACCGGAGATTACCGGAATGACCGCACTTTCGTTCTTTGGCTTGGCGGCGGTCGGCGCAATGTTAACCTGCTATGCGCTGGAAGAACGCAGTCATTGGTTCGTGCTCGGCTTTGCAGCGGCATGCATCTTTGCGTCAATCTACGGCTTCCTACAAGGCGCCTGGCCCTTCGGTCTCGTCGAAGGTGTGTGGGCCGCCATCGCCTTCCGGCGCTGGAGGCTGAGATTGAGGGGCAACTCCTAGCCGGCTTTCGCCGAAATTTGATCGAGCGCCAGATTCAGCTTCAAGACATTAACATGCGGCTCGCCGATCAAGCCGATGATACGGCCCTCGATGTGCTGTTCGATCAGCGTATGGACAGCTGCCTCCGAGAGATTGCGTGCCTTGGCCACACGCGGGACCTGAAAGAAAGCGGCCGCGGGCGTGATGTCCGGGTCGAGGCCGCTCGCGGAGGTCGTCACGAGATCGACGGGCACCGGCATATTGGGATTCTCGGCCTGCAATTTCTCCGCATCGCCCTTCACGCGATCGACGAGCTTCTTGTTGGTCGGGCCATAATTGGAGCCCGACGAGTTCGCCGCATCATAGCCGTTGCCGGCCGCGGAAGGGCGGCCATGAAAATAACCGTCGCTCGCGAAGTTTTGGCCGATCAATTCGGAGCCGATCACCTTACCGTTTTTGGTGATCAAGCTGCCATTGGCTTGATGCGGGAAGATCGCTTGGGCGAGGCCCGTCATCCCCAGCGGATAGGCAATGCCGGTGATGATCGTCATCACCAGGATCATACCGACTGCGGGCCAAATTTGTTTTAGCATGTGTACACCTTTTAGGCGAGGCCGATGGCGGTGACGATAAGGTCGATCGCCTTGATGCCGACAAACGGCACAACGATGCCGCCAAGGCCATAGATGAGGAGATTGCGGCCAAGGATGCTCGCAGCACCGACAGGCCGATAGGTTACGCCGCGCAGCGCGAGCGGAATAAGCGCAATAATGATAAGTGCGTTGAACACGATTGCCGACAGGATCGCGCTCTCTGGCGAGTGCAAACGCATGATGTTGAGCGCCTGCAGCTGCGGATAGAAGGCGACGAACATCGCGGGGATGATGGCGAAATATTTCGCCACGTCGTTAGCAATCGAAAAGGTGGTTAGCGCGCCGCGAGTCATGAGCAACTGCTTGCCGATCTCGACGATCTCGATGAGCTTGGTCGGATCGCTGTCGAGGTCCACCATGTTGCCCGCTTCGCGCGCCGCCATAGTGCCCGTGTTCATTGCAACGCCGACATCGGCCTGCGCAAGCGCCGGCGCATCATTGGTGCCGTCGCCGCACATCGCAACAAGCTTGCCCTTGGCCTGTTCATCGCGAATGAGTTTGAGCTTGGTCTCAGGCGTTGCTTGAGCAAGGAAATCATCGACACCGGATTCGGCGGCGATCGCGGCGGCCGTGAGGGGATTGTCGCCGGTGATCATCACGGTACGGATGCCCATCTTGCGCAAGGCGGCGAAGCGTTCGCGGATGCCGCCCTTCACGATGTCCTTGAGATGGATGACGCCCAGAAGTTTGCCATCCTTGGCAACCGCGAGCGGTGTACCGCCGGACTTCGCAATACGTTCCGCAATCGAGTTCAGCGCTTGAGAAGATGCGGGCCCGACATTGCCCACATAGCCAAGGACTGCGTCAACCGCACCCTTGCGAATTGACGAGCCTTCGACATCGATGCCGCTGATGCGCGTCTGCGCGGTGAAGGGAATGAACTTCGCATTGAGCGGCGCCATCTCGCGGCCCCGAATGCCGTACTTCTCCTTTGCCAAGACGACGATCGAACGGCCTTCCGGGGTTTCGTCCGAAAGCGAGGCGAGCTGCGCCGCATCGGCGAGATCGCGTTCGCCGATGCCCGGCACGGGAAGAAACTCCGTCGCCTGACGATTGCCGAGGGTTATCGTGCCGGTCTTGTCGAGCAATAACGTGTCGACGTCGCCGGCGGCCTCGACCGCGCGGCCGGACATTGCGAGCACATTGAAGCGCACCAGGCGGTCCATGCCCGCGATGCCGATGGCGGAGAGGAGGGCGCCGATTGTGGTCGGAATGAGCGTGACGAACAGTGCGACGAGCACGAGCACGGTGATGTGTCCGCCGGCATAAGTCGCGAAGCTCGGAATTGTGGCCACGGCAAAGACAAAAATCAGCGACATGCCGGCGAGCAAGATATTGAGCGCTATTTCGTTCGGCGTCTTTTGGCGCTCGGCGCCTTCGACCAGGGCGATCATTCGGTCGAGGAAAGTTGCGCCTTGCGCCGCCGTGATCCTCACCTTGATCCAATCGGAGATAACCTGCGTGCCACCGGTGACCGCCGAACGATCGCCGCCGCTTTCGCGAATAACCGGCGCGGATTCACCCGTAATCGCCGCTTCGTTGACCGATGCCACGCCTTCGATAACTTCGCCGTCGCTTGGGATGAGATCGCCGGCCTCGACCAGCACGATATCTCCTTGCTTCAAGCTCGTTGCGGCAACTTGGCGCCATTTGGCGCTGCTTTTCTCGAGCAGTTTTGCCTGAGTCTCGGTCTTGGCACGGCGCAAAGTTGCGGCTTGCGCCTTGCCGCGGCCTTCCGCGACCGCCTCAGCGAAGTTAGCGAAGACAACCGTGAACCACAGCCACAAATTGATCTGGAACGAAAAGCCGAGATCGCCTTTTCCACCGATGAGATCGCGAATGAAAAGGATCGTCGTCAGCGTTGCGACAATCTCGACGACGAACATGATCGGGCTGTGCACCATCACGCGCGGATCGAGCTTGCGGAGGGCGCCGCCAATCGCCGGCAGAAGGATCTTGGGATCCGTCATGGTCGCAACGGGCATCCGCTTGCGGACTTTTTCGATGGGCTTGAGTGTCGTGTCCATGGGGGGAGGGGACCTTAGTAGAGATTCTTGGCGTTCATCGCGAAGTGCTCGACGATCGGGCCGAGCGAGAGCGCCGGGAAATAGGTGAGACCGCCGACGATCAGGATCACGCCGACCAGCAATCCGACCCACAGCAAACCAGTTGTCGGGAACGTGCCTGCGGAGACCGGAACGACCTTCTTTGCGGCAAGCGAGCCGGCGACAGCCATCATCGGAACGATCATGATGAACCGGCCAATGAGCATCGAGAAGCCGATCGTCACATTGTAGAAGAGCGTGTTCGCGGTAAGGCCGGCGAAGGCGCTGCCGTTATTGCCGGTGCCCGAAGTGTAGGCATAAAGAATTTCGCTGAAGCCATGCGGGCCGGAGTTGAGCGGGCCAGCGAGACCATCCTTCACGACGGCTGCGAGCGCCGTGAAGCCCAAGATCGACAAAGGCAGAATGAGAATGGCGAGCATCGCCATCTTCACTTCCTTGGCCTCGATCTTCTTGCCGAGATATTCCGGCGTGCGGCCGACCATCAATCCGGCGACGAAGATCGCGACGATAGCGAACAGCAGCATGCCGTAAAGGCCGGAACCGACGCCGCCGAAGATGATCTCGCCAAGCTGCATGTTGCCGATCGGCACGATGCCGCCGAGCGGCGTGTAGCTGTCGTGCATCGAGTTGACCGAGCCGTTTGAGGCATCCGTCGTTGCGGTCGCCCAGATCGTCGAATTGGTGATGCCGAAGCGGACTTCTTTGCCTTCCATGTTACCGCCGGCCTGCAAGGCGCTTGGCGCACTATCGATATGCTCTGCGACAAAGGCGGGATTGCCCGCGCTCTCCGACCAATAGGCGACGGTGAGCCCGGCGAAGAACAGCACGCTCATCACGGCGAAGATCGCCCAGCCCTGGCGCACATTTCCGACCATGCGGCCGAATGTGTAGGTGAGCGCCGCGCTGATCACCAGAATCGCCCACATCTCGATCAGATTGGTGATCGCGTTCGGATTCTCGAAGGGATGAGACGAATTGACGTTGAAGAAGCCGCCGCCATTCGTTCCGAGCTGCTTGATCGCGATCTGCGAGGCAACGGGCCCCTGGGCGATAGCCTGCTTGGCACCTTCAAGCGTTGTCGTATCCGTGTAGGCGCCGAGATTTTGCGGCATGCCCTGCCAGACGAGAACCAGCGCTACAACGATCGAGAGCGGCAGCAACACATAAAGCGTGCAGCGCGTGAGATCGACCCAGAAATTGCCAACTGTCTTTGCCGAGCGCCGCGCAAAGCCGCGAATGAGCGCGATCGCAAGCGCAATGCCGGTCGCCGCAGAGACGAAATTGTGCACCGTCAAGCCGGCCATCTGGACGAGATAACTCAAGGTTGTCTCGCCGCCATAGGATTGCCAGTTGGTGTTGGTCACGAAGCTGACCGAGGTGTTGAAGGCAAGATGCGGTGAGATCGCCGCGAGATGTTGCGGATTGAACGGCAGAACCGCCTGAAATCTTTGCAGCGCATAAAGCGTTACAAATCCCACCAGACTGAAGAGCAACATGGCGACCGTGTAGATTACCCAATTCTGCTCTTCCTTCTCGTTTACGCCGCAGATCGCATAAATCGCGCGTTCGAGCGGGCGCAGTACAAGGGAGAGTGGCGTGCGCTCGCCCTCGAAAACACGAGCCATGTACGCGCCGAGAGGTTGCACGCAGACCAACACGAGCCCGAAATAGAGCGCGATTTGCAGCCAGCCGTTGAATGTCATGGAGAGCGTTCCTTAGAGCTTCTCTGGCTTCAGCAAAGCGAAGACGAGATAGGCAAGAATGCCGAAGGTGAAAATTGCGCCCAGCAGATAGTCGATGCCCATAGTTCAGCCCTCAAAGGCGGTCGCACGCGACGGCATAACCGATCGCGATGATGAAGAAAGCAAACCCGGCAGCGATGAGAATGGCGTCAAGCATGACCGCTCTCCTTGTTTCGAGGGGGAACATCGCGACAGCCGCGTATAAATTCGAGTGCGAATGCGGCGGCCGTCCATATAAATCCCATATAGACGGCGCCGAAACCCGCCATTTCCTGTGAAGCCGATTCGCTACTCTTTGACGCTATTGCGAACTTAGAAGAGCACGCCGGTTTCAAACATCACGCGGGACTGAGCAGTGTCTGTCCCTACCGGCCCAAGCGCTGAACCTGGGGTCGTGTCGCTGGTGCCGACATAAGCGAACTCGGCACGCGCGAAAAACTGCTTGTACTGATCGGTCGGCGTAACTGTGATCGACCACGCTTTGCTGTCGACGCCGTAGAGGAGGTTAGGCGATCCGAGCGCGGCATTGCCGGAAGAGCTAATATACTCAGCCCGGCCGGCAAGCTTCCAATTGTCGTCGATCTTATAGCTCACCAGCACGGCGCCGCCAATGGTCGAGGCCTCATGCCCGATTCCAAGCGCTGCGTCGGCCGGAACCCGCGTGTACTGAATATAAGGGCTGATGACCCATGGCCCGGCGGTGTGGGTCCAGATCACATTGAGGATCGAGCCGTTATTCTGAGCGAACGGCGTGGCGAAGCTCGAAGAGCCGGTACGGCCCAGATTACCGCCGCCAACGACGGCGACCGTGTCGGCACCGCCATTGAATGCGTATGAGGCCAAGCCTGAGACCCAATTATAATGGTTCGAGTAGAAGCCATCGTTCCATGAGACGGAAACCGTGAGCGGGCCCGAAGTGTAGTTCGCTTGCACGCCGCGGCTGACGGCCGGCTCCTGATTCCACAAAAGGCCGCGCAGGATGTTCATATTCTCGAACGTGAAAGTGTATTCGTCACCGATCAGCGTCGGCAATTTTCCGGCGAGGACAGAAAAATTCGGCGATGGCACGAGCTTCACGAAAGCTTGGGGAACTGCCCCGAAAGTCGCGCTATCCGTGTCGCTAGAGCGGAGATAGCCGGCGCCGAGCGAGGGAAACGCATATTGGCCGGCCTGCACAAAGAACTGCACAAGCCCATCGGTCTTCTGAACGAAAACCTGACCATTGCTGAGATCGGCAATCGAATGCTTGTTGCCCGG
This sequence comes from Alphaproteobacteria bacterium, assembly GCA_049288095.1. Classification (GTDB taxonomy): domain Bacteria; phylum Pseudomonadota; class Alphaproteobacteria; order CAWBKL01; family CAWBKL01; genus CAWBKL01. The sequence continues at coordinate 10,307 of JBAQHC010000028.1, forward strand.
AAAGACGTTGTCCTGATAGAGCGCAAGGCCGGATACCGCGCCGGTCACATAGATCTTGCCGACCGGTTCAAGATCGAGGGCGAGCGGATTTGCATTGGCGGCGAGCGGCCCGCTCATCGCCGGTGTCGACATCGGATCGGCTTTCACCATGCCGGTCGAGGCTAGAAGTGCGAGCCCTGCCGCATAAGCCAGCCACGGATGGTGCCGCGCGGTCTTCGCTCTGATCAATGTGCTCGTACGAAACTCTTGAGTGCCTGTCATGGCGATCCCCATTTGCATCTCCTGTTCGTGTCAATTTCTTATCGAGACGCGGCGGAACGATTGCCATTACGGCAAACTATGAGCTTCGAACGCCGCGTCGTTGTCTCAATCAATCGAATCCCTAAATCACCGCGAGCAGCTTCAACGCCGCCACAGTGATCGGCAGAAGCGCGAGAAGAATGCCGAGCACCCAGAACGTCTTCTGTTCCGAGATCGCACCGGTTTCCGTCGCCACAGGCACTCCTTCGTCGAACGGCGAACGCCACTCGCCAGCGTCAAAGAAAATCCCAAAAGCACGCATCTCTATTTCTCCGGCCTTTGTTCGACGAAGTGGGTTGAACTACCGCACGAGCAATCCGACTGCCGCTGCTGCCAAAGGTGGGGCCAACATAATCAGGAGGAAGAAGCCGAGAACCGCGAGCGCACTGCCATTGCGAGTCATCGGTCCGGATGTCGAGCGCGCGTGTGCACTTGGTATCCGGATACCCAAATCTTCGCCCTCGTCTACAAGCCCCGACGCGCGCATCAAAGACTCCGTTTGACAGCGTTCCGACCGAATTGGCCCCTGATCCACGCATCGAGCGTGGGCAGAGACTCAATCGTCGTGGGGAAGATGCGCTGCGCCCTCGTATGAATTCGAGAGGGCGCGACGGCTGCAAAAATATAGAAAAGATATATGTCGACTGAAGACCGATTCAGTGCTGCGACGACGCGACGGAACATCGGACAACCGAAATCGTCAGATCCATCGCGGCATTCTTCGCCTAGGAAATGGGCTCATAGCTCGCGGCAAAGATGTCCGGCTTGCACGGATAGATTTCGTCCTTGAGGCCACAAATGACCCAATCCTCCGAGCGCGCCGTCAAAACGCCTTCGAGTGTCTTGATCTCGATGCCATGCGGTAGGAACCGAACCTTCCCTTCGTCATGGGCGCGACGCAACCACACCGGCAAATCACGCCACGCATTCTTCGCTAGGCGCAGCAACACTGAACCTTCGACGGCTTCAACTTCGATCGGTTTCTTGCGGAATCGGGACATCATCTCACGAACAATCGGCGTCGACTCAATTTCGGATGGAAGATGCGCGGGCCCTGATATGAATTCGAGAGGGCGCAACAGTCACAAAAAATATAGAAAGCATATAGATGCCGGCGTAGTGCGCCGAGAGATGTCTCGGCGCATGGCTTCCGTTTGACATGGACAACCGATAAACGATTCCCGCGCCAACCTTGATGCGCCTGGGGCCGCGATTCAGAGCCAGCCGATTTTGCGGAATCGCAGATAGAGCCCAACGCACAAGGCGGCAATGACGCCGATCACAACAAAGTAGCCATAGGTCCATTTTAACTCGGGCATGTTTTGGAAGTTCATGCCGTAGATTCCGGCAATCGCGGTCGGAACGGCGAGGATCGCGGCCCATGCGGCCAGCCTTCGTGTGATTGTGTTCTGCTGAGCTTGTCCGGTCAGCAAGCTTGCCTCGAACGCGAATGCCAGCACCTCGCGCAGGGCATCAATCTGATCGCGAACGCGATGCACATGGTCGGTGACATCGCGAAAGAACGGCTGCATCTCGGGGTCGACCACAACCTCGTCATGCTCGAGTCTGCGGCAGACATCGACAAGCGGGGCTGCAGCATTCCGCAAACGCAAGAGATCGCGGCGGAGTAGATAGACGCGGCGCACCTCGGCTTGAGTAAGCGTAGCGTCGAGAACGCGATCCTCGATTGCTTCGACTTCGGTGTTCACCATGTCAAGAACCGGCGTGTAATTGTCGACGATGAAGTCGAGGATGGTATAAAGGATGTAGTCCGCGCCTCGGGCGAGCATAGTCGGCGAGGCCTCGCAGCGTTCCCGCACCGTCGCGTAGGTGGTGGAAGCGCCGTGGCGGATCGACACGACATAGTCATGTCCGACGAACAAATGCGTTTCGCCGAATGAGATACGACCTTCAACCATCTGCGCGGTGTGGGCGACGATGAACAGCGCCTCGCCATACTGATCGATCTTCGGGCGCTGATGCGCCTTAGCCGCATCCTCGATGGCAAGCGGATGTAGGCCGAACTGCGCCTGCACGCGACGAAGCAGATCCTGGCTTGGTTCGTACAAGCCGATCCATACCACATGGCCGGGACGCTTTAGCCATGCACCGGCTTCATCGATAGCAATGTCGGCCACGCGTTTGCCGCCGACATAGGCGCCGGCGTTGATCACTCCCGGTTCAACGCGGACATTCTGGGTCGTCTCGGCTTGCATCGTTCCAATCCGTCATTGAGTGTGGGCTGGCGGGATTTTCGCCCCGTTCGGCGATCCTATATCCCTGTTCTTGGTGCAGCGACCGGCGGGTCCACATCAACTTGGATCTATGCTTCACACCCATCATGAACACTGAATACTCCCACCGACTGAAAAGTGGGAGGATTCGAGCGATTAAGTCGTTGATCTTACATGATGATTAGATAACGGTGGCGTTCCCTAGGGGACTCGAACCCCTGTTCCCGCCGTGAGAGGGCGGTGTCCTGGGCCACTAGACGAAGGGAACATGGCCGGGTGCGCCGAGCCTAGCAGACCGGCGCGGGACCGCGCGAGACTTAGATTTCGGCGGCCGCATGCTATATCCGCTGGGTGTCGTCCGATCAAGCGCTTGGCCCCTTGCCCCACCCACGCCCACCTCAAGCTCCGCCGCCAAACGCATCCAGCCCAGCCGAGGGAGAGGCGCGCAGCATCCGCATCACCGAGGCGCAATCGGGAGAACGCCTCGACAAGGCGATCGCGCTGCTGGCGCC
>JBAQHC010000029.1:0-9956 GCA_049288095.1 Alphaproteobacteria bacterium
GGGTCCTAATTTCGGCAATACCAACGCCACACCACGATATCCATCGGCGAAAATTGAGGGAATGCGATGTCGCTCGTTGCAAAGAAAGAAGATGCATCAATGAATCCGAATAAAGCACTTTGGGAAAAAGGCGACTTCACCCGGATCGCTGAGAGCATGAGAGAGAGTGGGGATGCGCTCGTTAAGAGCCTCGGAATCACAAAAGAGCTCAAGATTTTGGATCTCGGATGCGGCGATGGAACGACTGCATTGCCGGCGGCTAGCCTTGGTGCGGATGTATTGGGCGTCGATATCGCGAGAAACCTCGTCGAGGCCGGAAACAAGCGCGCAAAGGCAGAGAGCCTTGTGAATTGCAAGTTCCAGGAGGGCGATGCGTCCGATCTACGCGACCTGAAGGACAAAAGCTTCGACCTCGTCGTGAGCATCTTCGGAGCGATGTTTGCGCCAAAGCCCGGCGATGTGGCCAAGGAGATGGTGCGCGTCACCCGGCGCGGAGGCCGCATCGTCATGGGGAACTGGATTCCAAATGATCCGACACTAGTCGCGCAGATCCTGAAGATCAGCGGCGCATACTCGCCGCCACCGCCGGAAGGTTTCGTTAGCCCGATGACCTGGGGGATTGAGACTACCTTGATAGAGCGGTTTGCAGGCGCAGGTGTCGCAAAGGAGAAGATCTCTTTCGTCAGAGACACCTACACCTTCAACTATCCCGGCGCACCGTCAGGGCTCGTTGATGCTTTCAGGAAATACTACGGACCAACCATGAATGCGTTCGAAGCTGCAGAGAAAAGCGGCCGCGCCGGCGATCTGCAGAGGGAGTTGGAAGCTCTGTTCAACAGTCAGAACAAGAGCCCGCGTAAGGATGCCACCTCTATTCCAGCGACCTTTCTGCGCGTAACTGTTGCGGTTAGTTGACCAATCAACCAATCGGATAGACCCGAATCGCGTCGTCTCGAGGCGGCGATAACCAAGCGCTGATCTGATCCCAAGCCAGGTAGGTAGACGCAAGCATAATGGCGCCGGCCGTGTTGCAAGTTCTGCATCGGTCGGTTGCCGCTTGGAATGTTCTGAAGCCTGAGCTGAGCGCCCGCAGCTGGAGGGACAGATGGGAGCTGCAAAAGAATATTACGAACGTCTGCTGGCGCATCATTATACCTGGATGTTCGGAAAACGGGACGATCCAGTGCCGTCGCTCTGGATTTGCCCTCAAATTTTCTGTTCTCCTCCAGATAATTCCCTGCTCCTAGGCTAGGAATTCCCTGTTCTTGAAACAGCGCTGCGCGCGCAAATTCGCCTGCAAATGCGGGCACTTTTCTCCAGAGTTTCCTTCTCCAGGACCGTCAAATCCTGGGAGATTCCCACTGACCCTGATTGTTCCAGCCTCGCAAATGACCCGCCCCCAATGAGTGAGAGCAAAAGCGGCCGAAGGAATCCTTCGGCCGCGTAGGCTTGGCGAAGCGATATTCAAAGCAAGCTAAGGGTTGGTAGAGGACGTCGTTGAACTAGGAGCCTGTGCTGGGGCGGCTGGTTGGCCCGGCACCGCTGGAGCTGCCGGCGGTGCTGCTGGCTTCTCCCAACGCGGATGCCCCCAACGTCCCATCCAAGGTCCCGGGCCGCGTCCGCCGACATTTTCACCGACTATGTGCCACCCCGCGAGTGGAGCGACGACTGCGAAGACGACGACAAGAATTGCAAGTGCATAAAGCCACGCGCCCAGAAGCTTGCCCCATAGGCTCAACAGGCCGGTGCACTTGGTAGCAACGACCAGAATAAAAAATCCAATCACCGCGAGAACGGTGAACTGCATCACGCCATGTATGGCCCAAAACATATTCGTTTCCCCAATGTTGGTTTGTGCGGCGTTCGCCCGCCGCATACGGCCAGATTATCACATTGCGTCCTTCCCATGCATTCCCCGAGGAGAAACGCCAAGTCTGACCAAAATCAAAGATTTGCTCCGGTCTGTATTTTTCCGGTCAACAACGCCTAGTAAGGCTTGCAGGTCGGGAGCTTAGTTGCGGCTCCAAGTCGTTCTCATCTTACCCGGCACGGCGCCCGCGCCGGCTTTGGGTGCCACGTTGAGCTCCCAGACATTCGATCTCGCAGTGGTCGGCGGCGGCGTGATCGGTCTTGCGCATGCTTATATGGCAGCCAAGGCGGGCAAGCGCGTCGCCGTGATCGAGAAGGATATTCGCGCCGATGGCGCCTCGATCCGCAATTTTGGCTTTATCACCGTCACCGGTCAGGAACGCGGCGACAGCTGGCGCCTAGCGCGTCGGACTCGCGATGTCTGGGCGGATGTAGCGCCGAAGATGGACCTGCGCATCGAACATCATGGCCTCTATCTTGCGGCGCGATCGGCCGAAGCGGTTGCGGTGATCGAAGCTTTTCTCGCGACCGAAATGGGCGAAGGCATCGCCACCGCGCATCAGTACATCGCGCGGCGTGATCGAACAACCAGCGCGCGGTAAATTCGCGGCGCGCCATCAGGCCAAGTGACCCGCACGCGCTTTCCATTATGCGTAAGCTCCGCGCGCACCATCAGTTGTGTCTCCTTGCCGACCATCTACAGGCTTGAAGCACGCCTTGTTAGATTCCCCTGCAGACCCTTTATGAAATATTTGTGACCTGATTTAGCACAAATACATCTGCGCGCCGAGGCGCCATCTTCTTCATCCTGATGTGACGGCGTCGGATTAGAAGATGAGTTGGAAGACCAGTATCCAGAGAGTCGTGCCGCGCGATGCGGGGCTCGCCACCAGCTTATCTGAGGCGGAGGGCACCGCCAGCCAAGCCGACGGCAAGGCGCTGCAACCAAAGCTATTTGCCCACCATGTCAGCTTTCGTTATGGCAACAATGTCGCGGTTAAAGATGTGTCCGTACCGATCTATGAGCACAAAGTGACGGCCTTTATCGGTCCGTCGGGCTGCGGCAAATCAACATTGTTACGCGTGTTCAACCGGATGTATGACCTCTACCCCGATCAGCAAGCCGAAGGCGAAATCCTACTTGATGGCCGAAACATCTTGGCTGCGGATATCGACGTTAATTTGCTGCGTTCGCGAATCGGCATGGTGTTCCAAAAGCCGACGCCTTTTCCGATGTCCATCTATGACAATGTTGCGTTCGGCATTCGCCTTTACGAAAAGCTTTCGCGTAAAGAACTCGGTGACCGCGTAGAGGACGCCCTGAGGCGCACCGCCCTATGGGACGAAGTAAAAGGCATCCTCAGGGCCAGCGGGCTCAGCCTCTCAGGTGGGCAGCAACAGCGCCTATGCATTGCGCGTGCGCTCGCCATGCGGCCAGAAGTGATCTTGCTCGACGAGCCGTGTTCCGCATTGGATCCAATTTCGACGGCGACGATCGAGAACACGATAGACGAGCTGAAGCGCGATCACACGATCGCCATCATCACGCACAATTTGCAGCAGGCTGCGCGCGTATCCGACTACGTTGGCTTCATGTATCTCGGTGAGCTCGTCGAGTTCAACGCGGCCAAAGAGATCTTCGAGGCACCGCAGGACGAGCGCACGCAGCGTTATGTCACCGGGCGATTTGGTTAGGGTCTTGGGCGAAGAGTTAGATCGATAGCGGAGTAGCGTTGAACTATGGTCGTTCGGAAAGCCAAGATCGTCGGCGATCTCGCAGGATCCTCGCTGCTGTTGCCGGACCTGCTCGCGGAAGCGCTGTCCGCAAATGCGCGCATCAAGTTCGCCTTGAGCTGGCTGCAAATGGCTGAAGCTTCAGCAAGCGGCGCAGGACGCGAATTAGCAGCCGACCTTGAGCCGGAGCGCGCGCTCGCAGGGCTCGGTGACGATTCGCTTTACGCTTCGCCCACAGGATTGAGCCGCGGCGCGGATGGTATCGAGGTTTCGCGTGCCGGGGCCGTTCTTGCGCGTCTCTTGGAAGATCTGTCTCGAATGCGTGCCGCAACCGAGGCCGGAGCCGAAGCAGGCTTACTTGCCGCGGACCAATCGACGCAATTCCTGAAACGCGAAGAGGCAATTCGGCAGGCCGTGCCTCTCGATGGCGATGTCCTGCCCCCGGGCTTTGTCGCCACGCTATCCCGTCCGCCGCAAGACGGGCGCGATACGCTGCATGGGCTGGTAATGGACATGCACAAGGCGATCAACACGATCGCTGCAGGCCTTTCCGAAGAAGACGTTGCCGGCGCGCGCGTCTATCGCCTGAGCGATGCCGACAAGGCGCGCGTTGCCGCCTTTATGCGCGGGCTCAACCGGACGGCGCCGCTCAAATTCGATCACCCTGGTCTCACAACGAATGCGATGCATGATGGCGCGCGGCTGGTGATCCAAAACGATATCGGCACGACCGACGCTCATGTCCTCATTGCATATGTCGAGGGCTTGCGCCTCTCGGTCACCTACAGCGACATCCACGCGGCGCGGCTCGATTTCTTTCGCCGCCGTCTGAAGGATCTCACCTGGACCGTCTCCAATCGGCATTCGCCCGATCTGGAAGAGGAGGTGTTCTATGTCGCGACGGGCGTGTTCGAGGCCAAGGATGTTGCGGCACTGGACGCGCAGCTGGAGCGGCTCGGCGCAAGCCTCGTGTTTCTCATCGACTGGAACAAGGCGCGCAAAAGCCTGCGCCGCCTGGCCTCGAAGTCGGCCGTGGCCGCGGTGCTCGACTGGGCGGCGGAACATGAAGTTGGTCATCGCGGCTATCTTGAGGTCGGCGGCGATGCACTGATCGCGGATCTACTCGAAACCGTCTCCAAAGCGACCGGGGGCTTTTACACTTCATTGCAGAGCGCGGTTGGCGAAACCGGCGCGGGCGAATTCCTGCGCGAGGCGCTGCGCATCGCAAGCGAGGGATTGCGAGGCGGGAGGTCGCCGACGGCAATTCGCGATTTGTTGCGTGCCGAGCTTCTGGCGCGGGTCGCATCGATCGCCGATCGCATTATCGACATCGCTCTTGATCATGCGGCGGTGATGCTCGATCTCGGAAACTTGGTACGCGCTGCATTGCTCGATGGGCGCGCGGCGTCCGCGAAGGTGGCCGAACGCGCCAAGGCCTGGGAAGCGCTTGCCGACCACCAGGTCACCCGCATCCGCGATCTTTGCGGCAACGGGAATGAACGCGCATGGCGCGTAATCGCATCGGGCGCGGACGATGCCGCGGACGATCTTGAGGAGACGGCATTCCGCCTGCAATTTTATCCGGACAACGTGCCGGTCGAGGTTCGCGATGGCCTGCTGCGGCTCGCGGAACATGCGGTTGCCGCGATTAAAGAATATGTGCGTCTGCTCTGCGCGCTGCGCAATGTGCATCGGGGGGCGCCGCGACAGGATATGCGCGACTTTCTCGACTATGTGGAGAAGCTGCATGACCAGGAGCACGCCACCGACGATGCCGAGCGCGAGGTGTTTGCATGCGTAATGCGTACCGACATGGATGCGAAGGCCTTGAGTGTCGTGACGGCGATTGCCAGCGGCCTTGAAGAGGCCGGCGATGCATTGCTGCGTGCCGGGCGGCTGATTTCCGATCACGTGTTGGGAGAGTGGTTTGCAGCCTGACGCAATCCAAGTCATTGAGCAGGGTGGGCCGCCGCCGGCGAACGGCGCTTTGATGTCGGTCGGCGGCAAGGCGTTCAATCTCTTGAAGCTGGCGGCCATTGGCTTTCCCGTGCCGCCGGGTTTCGTGCTACCCACTTCGATGTGCTCGCGTTGGATTGCCGGCGAGGCGCCGTCGCCCGATGCCTTCCGTACACTGATCTCCGGCGCTGTGGAGCGGTTGGAGCGCGCGAGCGGCCTTGGCTTTGGCGATCCGCGCAAACCGCTGCTCGTGTCGGTACGTTCCGGCGCGCCTGCATCGATGCCTGGGATGCTCGATACCGTTTTGAATGTCGGCCTCACGCACGCCACTCTACCGGGCCTTATCGCGCTCACCGGCAATCCGCGATTGGCGTGGGACTGCTATTTGCGGCTCATCGAGTGCTATGCGGAGACGGTTCAGGGGCTCGCGCTGGCGCCCTTCAGCGAAGCCGCGGCGAAAGCGCTAGCAGCGGCGGGCGCAGACAGCCTCGCGGAGCTCGACACGCTCAGCTTGCGTGGTTTGGTGTCTCGGCATCTCGAAATTTTCGAGGATGCCGCCGGCGAAGCTTTTCCGGACGATCCCTACAAGCAGCTCCGCCACGCGGTCGATGCCGTGTTTCGCTCATGGGACTCGGAGCGCGCAAAGACTTATCGGCGGATCAACAAGCTCGAAGGATTACCCGGCACAGCGGTCACCGTGCAGCGAATGGTCTACGGCAATGCCGGGCCGCGTTCGGGCGCTGGCGTCGGCTTCACGCGCAATCCAGCAACCGGCGAGAAGCGGCTCTATCTCGATTTCGCGTTCGACGCGCAAGGCGAGGACGTCGTTGCGGGCCGCCGGCCGCTTGCGCCGCCGGCCGAATTGGCGCGGCTTCTGCCGGAGGTGAGCGGGTCCTTAACGCTTGCGTCTGCGCGGCTCGAGCGGGCGTTTTGCGATGCGCAGGATTTCGAGTTCACCGTCGAGGAGGGCCAGCTTTTCCTGTTGCAGACGCGCGATGCCAAGCGTTCGGCTTGGGCGTGTTTGAAAATCGCCGTCGACATGGCGCGCGAGGGCGTGATCGCACCGGATGAGGCTCTCCGGCGCCTCAAAGGGCTCGACCTTTCGACCATCGTGCGCCGCCGCGTAACCGGTGTGCATGGCGACGCGATCGCGAGAGGGATGGCCGCAGGGATCGGCGTTGCCACCGGAATTGTGGCACTGTCGGTTGCGCAAGCGCGAGCAAGCGCAGCGCAAGGGTGCAAGGTGATTCTTGTACGCGGCGGCATTACGACGGATGACATAGACGGCATCGCGCTGGCCGGGGGCGTGTTGACCGCGCATGGCGGACGCACAAGTCACGCCGCGGTCGTGGCGCGCGAGCTCGGCAAGGTCGCAATTGTCGGCTGCCGCGATCTACAAATCTCGGGCGATGAAGCGAGCTGCATGATCGGCGGCAAGCACTTTGTGAATGGCGACGAGATCACACTCGATGGTGAGACGGGGCGAATCTATGCTGGTGCCGTCGAGGTCAGCGAGGAACGGCCGCAGGATGAGCTCGCGCAAGTGGCGGCTTGGAGTTCCGGGGCCGGTTCGGCGGCCGATGCCCCAATCAGTGTCATAGAGGCGAAAGACCATCCAGCGGAGTCTTCGTAGCAGGCTTGCGCGCGCGATGGTCGGACCGTCTCACCGACGATGATACCAGGGCCCGCAAAGAAACCTTTGCCGCCAACGGCCCAAATAGCGGAATTTTAGATTATTTGGCGATCCTTCTGGCAATTGATCGGTCTAAGCACCATATCCAGGCAACCAGTGGCTGCAGCTGAACAAATATTTAAGCATATTCCGAGCATGCCTCGATTAGGGCCAGCAAAACTTCAACCTTAAATGTTTAGTATCGGTTCGCGCGACGCTTTGGCACTCATTGATACCCTGCGCCCATCTGACGAACTGCAGAGAACAAACCCAAAGAGACCGCGTTTGAGCATCAGCCACGAACAATCCCATTGTGAAACAACAACAAGTGCCGCGGATTCCGAGCTGCTGCCCGCTGGCCACTTGTCAAAATTGACAGTGGTTTCCGACCAAATCTTGCACTTGCGTGCATTTGTGAAACGTCTGGCCCGCCATTGCGCCGCGTTCAAGGGAGCGGATGCTCGGCGGAGTGCCTTGCAGCTTACCGCAACGATTGTTCCATTCTTTGGCCTGCTTGCGGCAATGTACGCGGCCGTCGACGCCGCTTATTGGCTCACATTGTTGCTGGCCGTTCCGACCGCCGGCCTTCTGGTTCGCCTATTCATCATCCAACATGATTGCGGGCATGGATCGTACTTCAAGACACGTTTTGTCAACGACGTTTTGGGGCGGTTCATGAGTGTCTTCACGCTCACGCCTTACGGCCACTGGAAGCAGCATCACGCACTGCATCACGCGACAAGCGGCAATCTCGACAAACGCGGCTTCGGCGATATTCATACCCTGACGGTGAGCGAATACGAGGCGATGCCCGTGCTCGGGCGGCTGAAGTACCGGCTGTATCGCAATCCCTTCATCATGATTCTGATCGGGGCGCCGATCAACTTCTTCGTCCTGCAAAGATTTCCGATCGGTCGCTCGCTGCCAAATCACTCGGGTTGGCGCAGCGTCCTGGTCCTGAACCTGATCTTGGCGATCGTGTTCGGCTCATTAGTTGTCGTCGGCGGCTTCAAACATGTCATGATGACCTATCTGCCCGTCAGCATCATCGGCGCGTGGGTCGGGGGATGGCTGTTCTTCGTCCAGCATCAGTTCGAGAACACGGCTTGGGAAAGAACCACCGACTGGGATCCGCGCGTCGCGGCACTTTACGGCAGCTCCTACTTTGAGCTTCCCCGCGTTCTGAGATGGTTCACCGGAAATATCGGGCTGCACCATATTCATCATCTTTGCAGCCGAATCCCAAACTATCGGCTGCAAGAATGTCTTGATGCGTCGCCCGAATTGCAAAGCGTCTCCAGGCGATTGACTTTCATCGAGAGCTTTAAGTGCACGCGACTGTCGCTCTGGGACGAGAACCGCCGCAAACTCGTGCGGTTTGACGACCGGGGTGCCAAGCCCTCACTCTCCTGAAACGGATAGTATGTGTTCAGCCGCGTTGGCGAACGCGGATCCGCCTTTCTAGATCAAGGCGTTCGATCCCACCACGACAAGTTTCTCCTATCACGCGATCGGCAAGGGAAGTGACGGCGCTGCCGGCACGAAGCCATCGCGACTGATGCGAGTAACGGACGGCGCTCCGGGCGTGGCGCAAGCTAGACTAGCCGATTTCTCTCACATCAACCCCGACGGTGAGATTGGAGCTCGCCGCGCCGAAGAAGGAGCCCGATACGGGAGGCACGTCTTCAGCCGAGCGAGCGACGGCGACCGCGATGTGCTTGTCGCCGACCAACTCACCAATCGTTGGATCGAAGCCCTTCCAGCCGGCACCCGGAATATAGATTTGCGACCAAGCGTGGGTTGAACAAGAAAATGGATTCAGGTTCGGGACGTTCAGATAGCCGCTGACGAAGCGAGCCGCGAGGCCGAGTGAGCGGGCGGCGTAGATGAGCAAATTAGCGAAGTCACGACACGAGCCAATTCCTCGGTAGATCGTTTCATCCGCGGTCTGAACGCCACTCTCCTCCCGTGCTTGATAGGAGAAGCTCGCGTTGATGCGTCCATTCAGGCGGGTCATCAGCTCGAAAGTTTGGATCGGCTCTCCGTATCGCCAGATGGCGGCTATCCAATTGTGGAGCGATGTGTCCTGCCTTCCGTCGCCCAGAAACGGAGAGAGAACACCGACCTCCGATGAGGAGTAGGCGAAGGGAAAGTTGACCGCATGATCGGCGACGATGAAGTCGAACGGAGCGACATCATACTGCTGCACGGCCACTTCACTGGTGATGACCAGCTCTCTCGTTGAACTGCTGAAGCTTGCCACCGCAACCGAGTTGTCAAATGCATCGCTGTGCCAACGCAGCGTCGCCGGCGGCGAGATATCGAGCTTCGAGGATTCAATCCGAAGATTGTGCCCTTCGCGCGGACGCAGCAAGAGTCGATGCGGCCCGAGCGTCACAAGCGCGGAAAACAAATACCGTGTTTCGTGGCGGATGCTAAAGCGACGCATAGCTCAGCTCTATCACAAAGCGTCGAGCGATTGTCGGCGTGTTAGGTCCAGATATGCAAGAAGGTAAGGAGTTCGACGATCAGTTCGACCAAGACGAAAACCGAGACCGAGACCTCCATTACAAGTGACCAAGTGTCTTTCCGATCCTGAATATCGTATTGCTCCGTAAGCCACGGGAGCAGGTCGCCGCTGAGCTTCTCACCCGAGACTTCCTTGCCCTGGTACCGAATCACGCCATTGGCGCCAAGCGCCACTTGCATGCTCACAACGCCATAC
>JBAQHC010000030.1:0-8080 GCA_049288095.1 Alphaproteobacteria bacterium
GGATTAAGGAGTGTCGCCTGAATGCCGTATTGGTCGAGGAGCTTCAAGAAGCCCGGCAAGTCCTGAAGCGTCACGGCGCCGTTCTCTTCTGCCGTGAACTTTCCGCCGTAAAGCTCTGTGCGGCCATCGATAAATGGCTTCAGCCCACGCGCGACCAAATAGCCGCCAAAGTCGTAATCATTGAGGATGCGTGAGATGCTCGCCGCACTGATCGCGTCAACGGCCGCCTTGGGTGTGGCTTGCCGGCTCGGAGCCATTTCGACGAGCGCGCCCGCGAGCCAAGCGAATGCGCTGAGGGAGACGAGAGCGATCGCTAAGATTGCGCGCAAGCTGAACGGCGCAATGCCAATGTCGCTTTCACAATTTTCCTTGGCATATGCGCCAAGCTGCGCATTCAACGGCCGCGCGACAACGAGCGGTACGACCAGCGCAAACAGCTCGCTATTGCGAACATGGGCGAGCGCCATGTGCAGCAGTCCCAGCGCGAGGATGAGGCGCATCGGGGGAAGTTTGATGCCGCGGTAGAGCGCAAAGCCGATGGCACAGAGTAGAACGACTTCGAACACGCCGATATGCGTGAAATCCTGCGGCTTCCATTCGCTGACGATTTGCAGCGCGGGCCCGAGGCCGAGCACGCGGAAAGTCATCAGCATCGACCCAGGCCCATAAGGCGTTATGCAAGCCGCCGCAAAGGCAAGCGCGGAGAAGCGTAGCCAAAGCAGCGCGGTACGCATCCGGTCGGGTGCCTTCGCCTGCCAAACGCGCTCGATGGCAAGTGGAATGATCAGCGCAAGGCCGAAGGTGAAGCCGGCGTGCAAATTCGCCCACATAGTCATTAGCGGCAAAAGGAACAACGAAGGCGCGCGCGCCCGATCGGCTGCGCCAACGAGGCCGCCGACCCAAAGGACCATGAACGGCATGGCGAGCACATGCGGGCGCGCAACGAGGTGTGGCGCGGCTAACAACAATGCGCCCATCACGAGCATGATCGCGGGGATTGGCGAAAGCTCGCGTGATAAGAACCGCGCCAGCAAAGCAAATGTGAGTGCGATGGCTGACGCTGCAATGACGACAATGCCTGCCCAGCCCGCAACACCGTAAGCCGCAGCGAAGATGAGTTGCGACGCCCACTCCTTGGCGATCCAGGGCTTGCCGGCCATCGTCAGCGAAAACGGATCCTCGTGCGGAAACGCACGATGCGCGGCGATCCAATCGCCAACGGTGATGTGCCAATAGATATCCGGATCATTGAGCAGGCGATGGCCCGCCAGGATCATCAGTACAAAGATCAAGCCCCCGACGAAGACTGGCAAGCCAAATTGCCAGCTGATCCTATGCTCGCGCGCGCGGATGGCCTGATCACTCATGCGTGCGAGGCTAGGCCGCGCCTCGTTAATCTTTGGCCAATGTTCTTTGAGTCCCCTCTCCCCTTGTGGGAGAGGGTTAGGGTGAGGGGTTGAATTTGAAGACTCGTTCGTTGCCCCACCCTCTCCCCGATCGCTAAGTCGCTTCGCTCCAAGCGATCCGGCCTCTCCCGTCAAGGGAGAGGCGATTAAATCGGGTTACTTCGCGGGGGTGCGTGGCGGGATGAGGAGGATCTCGTCGGGCTCCGAATAGAACAGCACTTGCCGCGCTTCTTCACCCAGCATGTCGAGATCGGGGTGCGCGGGATCAAGCGCATCGATTCGCTTTTGCATGAACGCCCGCTGGGAATCGAGCCCAACGAGCTTCACTTGAAGGTCGGCGATGTCATGACGGAGTTGGCGCTTGGCGGAGAGGCCCCGCTCGCCGCCCGTGATCCCCGAGACCAGATAGACGATCAGCCCCAGCATCGCGGCGATTGCGATCGTGCGGAAAAGATAGCGCTGGGCACGCGAATGACTCGTCATGGAATATGACGGAATCATGCGTTGCCGCCCGCCGTCAACGGCAAAGCTTCGAGCAGAGGCCGATAATTCGCCGCCAAGCCTCAGTCATTGAACAGAAAATGCGTGCGACGGCGACGGCGGCGCGTAAATTGTTAACGCGAAAGGCATTGAAGGGCGTAGGACGCATCTCTATCTACCGAGGCACAAAATCGCGGGAGATGCCATGACAAGCGATCAGCCGAAGCCTCCGGCAGCCCCCCTCATCGTCCTGATACCGACACCCATTTGGGTCGTGATCTTCATCATCGCGGCGGTAGCGCTCAATGCCGTGTTCTCTTGGCCGGCTCTAGGCGCGCTTCACAGCGTGCCCGTAGGCACGCTCATCATCCTCGCCGGGGGCGCGATCGCCGCCTGGGGCCGCGCGACCTTCGCGGCGGCGAAGACGCAAGTGAACCCGGCATCGATCAGGAACGACAAGCTGGTGGAAAGCGGGCCGTTCAAGTTCACGCGCAACCCGATGTATCTCGGCATGGTGATCATCGCGCTCGGCGCGGCGGTCCTCGGCGGGCTTGCGCCCTTGTTCGCTGTGCCCGTGCTCACCTTCCTTCTCGATAACTTCGTGATCATCCCGTTCGAGGAAGCGAAAATGGAGCGGCAGTTTGGCGATGCCTTCCGCGCTTACAAAGCCCGTGTGCGCCGCTGGCTTTGACTTCGAGCTTTAGCGCTGTGCCGCGCCGATGAAGGCTGTCAGCCACAAGATCGCCCCGGCGCTATAGCCGATACAGATCCATTGCTGCTCTCCCTTTAGCAACACGACGGAAGCTGCTGTGGCGGCAACAATCGCCAATCCCGTTGCATAGTAAGTCGGTCTACGGAATATCTTCGCAAGCGGAAGAAAATGTAGTCCGACAATCGCCGCTATCGCGTGAACAACATACTGCATCAAATGAAAACGCTGAAGCAGGATCACCGACGCAACGATCGCTCCAACCTCGATTGCGAGGACGATAAGGAACGCGATGCGCACCGCATTGGATTGCTTTGCGCCGGATTTGCGTTCGCTCCGAATATGCATAATGCCGGCGATCACAAGCGCCGCCGTCACCGCATAAGCGGCATATAACGCCCAACTCGGCGCGTGATCGAATGTAATCGCGTAGTAGAGCCAGCCCATGCCGAACAGCGCGCCGATGCAGATGCCCAAGCCGCGTCCGGCACTCGGGCTGATCACGCCGTCCCGTTCAATCGAGTCAGTCATTGATTGCCTCCCTCCCCATTGGGGAGGAGGCTATCATCTATCGCTTGAGGGCGGAACGGCCGAGATATTTCGCGGCGGGGCCGAGCTCTTCCTCGATACGCAACAACTGATTGTATTTGGCGAGGCGCTCCGAGCGCGCAAGCGAGCCTGTCTTGATCTGTCCGCAATTGGTGGCGACCGCAAGATCGGCAATCGTTGAATCTTCGGTTTCACCGGAGCGATGCGACATGACCGAAGTCATCGCGGCGCGGTTCGCCATGTCGATGGTCGCGAGCGTCTCCGACAAGGTGCCGATCTGATTGACTTTGATCAGCACGGAATTGGCGCAGCCCTCTTTGATGCCGCGCGAAAGGCGTTCGACATTGGTGACGAAGAGATCATCCCCGACAAGCTGGCATTTGCTGCCGAGCGTTTGCGTGAGCAGCTTCCAGCCCGCCCAATCCTCTTCCGCCATGCCGTCTTCGATCGAGACGATCGGGAAAGCCGAAACAAGCTTGGCGAGATAATCCGTCATTCCGGGCCCATCGAGCGTCTTGCCTTCGCCTTCGAGCACATATTTGCCGCCGTCATAGAATTCGCTTGCCGCCGCGTCGAGCGCGAGCACGACATCCTCGCCCGGCTTGAAGCCCGCCTTCTCGATGGCGCGCATGATGTAGCTGAGCGCTTCATCGGCGGACTTGATCATCGGCGCAAAGCCGCCTTCGTCGCCGACATTGGTTGAAAGTCCGTCGGCATGCAGCGCCGACTTCAATGCATGAAATGTCTCGGCGCCGATGCGCAAGGCTTCAGCGAAAGTTTCGCCGCCCACCGGCATGATCATGAACTCCTGAATGTCGATCGGGTTGTCGGCATGCGCGCCGCCATTCAAGACATTCATCATCGGCACGGGCAGAACGCATGCGGAGGTTCCACCGACATAGCGATAAAGCGGCAGCGCCGCCGCTTCCGCCGCCGCCTTCGCGCAGGCAAGCGATACGCCCAGGATCGCATTGGCGCCGAGGCGCGACTTGTTCGGCGTGCCGTCGAGCTCATTCAGCGTCGCATCGATCAACAATTGGTCTTCGGCATCGAAGCCTGAGAGCGCCTCGAAGATCTCGCCATTGACCGCGCCGACCGCTTTAAGCACGCCCTTGCCGCCATAGCGCGTCCCGCCATCGCGCTTCTCGACCGCCTCGAATTTGCCCGTGGAGGCGCCGGAGGGAACGGCGGCGCGGCCCGAGGAGCCATCCTCCAGCGTCACCTCGACCTCAACCGTGGGGTTGCCGCGACTGTCCAGGATTTCGCGGGCGGCGATATCGATAATAGCGGTCATGGGTCCCTCTTGCTTTTGCCGCGCGTTGTTAGCCCAAACGGGCGCCAAGCAAAAGGGACAGGCTGCCGTCCTCCTCGCTATTTGACCTTGTTCGCCTTCAGGTCACGGCCGTTCTGATGGAGGATTAGCCCCGTCACCTTGCCGTCTTCGACCACGAAGCTGATTTGCGCATCGACCACCTTAAGAAAGAAGTCGGTCTCACTTTCGGGATAGATCGGCGCCTCGGGCTGTCCTGTCGCTTGCTCGGTGAGCTGATTGCCGCTCAAGCGAATCGTGATCGCGAAAGTCGGTGCGAACTGATATTCGCCGACATAGCGCTTGAGAGTGTCGGCTGAGACGGCCACCTCCTTATGTTCTCTTGGCGGCGGCGGCGCCGGCGTCAACGGGATGGCATCAACGATGAGATGGAAGCCGATGTCGTCGATGCTCCCCGCCGAATTCGCGAGCACGACGACGCCTTTCTTCGTTTTCGGATCGAAGCCGATAAAGCTGTGATAGCCGCCGGTTTCGCCATTGTGCCAAACGATCTTGCCACCGCCCTTTCCGGTGACCGTCATCCAGATAAGTCCGATCTCATTTTTCGCCTGTGGGATGCCACCATCCACTACACGGCGCGGCGCTTGTGCAAGCGCCATCGCTCGGCCAAGATCATCCTTAGGCGGATGGATATTGGCGGCCATGAATTTGAGCATATCTTCAGCGTTAGAGCGAAGTGCGCCGGCCCCGGCGAGCGTGGGAATATCCCAATTGGGGGCAAGTGCGCCTGTTGCGGTGTGGCCCTTCGCGAGCCACGCCGTCATGTCCGGCGACAGCGCAATCCCCGACATGTCCATGTGAAGCGGCTTGAGTATGCGCGCTTTCACCAGCGCCTCGTAGTCCGTACCCGCCTTGTAGGCGAGGACATGGCCAAGCAACCCGCCGCCGAGATTCGAATATTCGTATTTCTCGCCTGGATCGCGCGGAAGTTGATAGCTGTTGAGGAACCCATGCAGCATATCGACGGTATAATCCGCATACGGATTTGTCATGTCCTTAGGGGCGAGATTGGTCGGCAGGCGCGGTAGCCCCGAATCCTGCATCGCCAAATTGACAAGCTCTATCTGCTTGCCGTTGCGGCTTGGCACGGTAACACCCGGATGCTCATACTTTTGGACCGGATCTTCTAGCTTAACCTCGCCGCGCACGACCATGTCCGCGAGCAGCGTGGCCGTGAACGTCTTGGTGACCGAGCCGATCTCGAATACCGATTTTGCACCAAGGGGCTTAGCCCCGGGCCCGGGATCGCCATAGGCGACAACGCGGTTCTTGCCGTCCGCATCGAGGACGCCGACGACGATTCCGCTTGCGCGCTTTTCATCAACGCGCTGCTTGATGATCGACATGATTTCGTCGTTGCTCGGAGAAGAGCCTGCCATCGCGCCGCCTGCCATCGCATAGACCGCGAGCCCGAAGATAAAACCTCTGAACATCTCTCTCGTTCCCTAAACTTGATCCTTATCGCTGTGTCATTGGTCAGTGAAAATCGTTTCGACCGGCATTTTGAACAAGCGCGCAATCCGGAGCGCGAGCGGCAGGCTCGGATCATATTTGCCGGTCTCGATCGCATTGACGCTTTGGCGCGAGACATCGAGCCGCTCGGCGAGATCTGCCTGACTCCAGCCACGCTCGGCGCGCAACACGCGCAGTCGGTTCTTCATGTCAGCGGTGCCGCAGCCACCACACCGCCCAAAGGATGAAGTAGCCGACCATCCAGGCCAGACAGACGATCCCTGCGCCACCGACCATAAAGATGATGTTCTCGGCGGACGCCAGGTGATGCGGAATGAACACCGCCGCAATGACGCCTAAACCAACACAGCCGAATACGAAACCAAATATTGACGCCCAAAGCGCGGCAACCCTGTGTGCCTCGCGCGCGACCTCGTCAGTTGTCCTGCGTGACGCTACAATGGTGAACAGCGCCCCGCTGACGATGGCAAGAACCAAGACCAGAATTCGCAGCCGGGGAAATATACGAAAGTCAGGCGGCAGCAAAAATATCAGGATCGCAATCAGCGCGAGCGTGACGAAACCAAAAATAACTTCGAACCAAGTACGCCAAGATCGCTGGCTAGTCATATCACGCACCCTTGTCTGAAGGACAATCAACTCTCATAGATCAAATGTCGGGCGTGCTTGACCGGATCGCTCGAACAAGCGTGCGCCTGGCTCCAGCCGCGCTCGGCGCGCAACACGCGAAGGCGGTTCTTCACCGGTAAGCGAGCCTGACGATCGGGCCCACGATCGCAAGACCCAGGCAAAACATCGGAAATACCAGGTAGAGCGGCAGCGCCCAGACATGCGCGTATTGCCCGAGGAAGCCCCAGGCCGTCGCCACAAAGAGTGTAAGCCCGTTCGCGCCGATAACCGTCCGTACCCAGAGCATACGGCGAAACTCATCCTCTTCCTCCACTAAATAGCGCCCCATGACGAAGATGGCTGCGCCGATAAACACAGGCGGGATGAGCGATGTGAAATAGACCCAAGCGCCACCCGGCGGTTCGAAGCCGAGCCAGCCGCTAATCGCCGCGACCGCAACTGCATAGCCCGCGAACGCGAGATTGAGGCGAACGACATAGCGCCTCCGTGCGGCTGATGGGGGCCAGGCCAAGTTGCGCCTCCTTCACCCGCGCCGCGCTGCCATCGCGCTCAGCACAAAGCCGAGCGCCGCGCCAAGCGCCGCACCAGCGGCAGCATCACGCCAGACGGCGACGCCGATTGCGACGCCGATGCCCATTCCGATTGCGAGCCATGAGCCTGATTTGAGGTTACACATCTGCGTTGCCTCCTCCGATGTACGTTACGCGTTATGTTCGCGCGGCTTGCGCAGCCACCACCCAGCCCACGCGATCGCATAGCCGGCGATTTGCACGACAAGAATTCCCAAAGCACCAAGCAAAATGAGATTGAGCGGCTGATGCGGCCATGCGCCATGCCACAGCGCCATCATGTCAAGCGCGCGCGTCTTGCCGTCCATACTGAAGTTCGTCCAGAGGATCAGCGCGACAAGGCCAAACAGGGCTCCAAAGCTGCCGCCCCAGAAGAACGCGCTCTTGTGCGCTTCGCGTGCTGCCTCGTCCGTCACGTGCCAGGCGCGTCCAGCGAGTAGCAGTGCCCATAGACCAGCGAGAATGCAGGCGATCGAAACCGCCGGACTGTCCAGCCACGATCTCGGGAGCCAGGGCATCAATACAGCGAGGCCGAGCACAGGCATTACGGCTGCGCCGTAATAGCCGAGCACCGAAAGAGTCTTCTTTGCCATGACAGGCTCCCTTGTCTAAATGTCAAGCTAGCATGACATAAACAAGAAAAACCTGTCAATGGTCCTTTACATGAACTTTTGGTGCTACTCGCTCGGCTTGTTGCAGAAGAAGCCGATCTTGTTGCCGGCGGGATCGCGCAAATAAGCGGCATAGGTGTTCGGCGGGCCTTGCGGACGCAAGCCCGGCGCGCCGTCATCCTTACCGCCCGCCTTGAGCCCTGCTTCGTGAGCGGCACGAACCTTTGCGCGCGTCTCCGCGGCAAAGCCGACCATCATGCCGTTGCCGACGCTTGCCGGCTCTCCGTTATAAGGCTTGCCGATCAAGAGTGGCGGCTGGCCTT
>JBAQHC010000031.1:0-1855 GCA_049288095.1 Alphaproteobacteria bacterium
CAGCGAGGCCTACCTCGCCAGTCGCCACGGGGCGCAGCCGGCAGCTGCGCACGGGCGCTTAGGCTGAGGTCTAGAGCGTGGCAAGCGCACAAAGTCGCGCCTCCGTCTGCGAAAGGACCCAGCCGTCGAGCACCACTGTGTCGTCGACGGCAAAGTCGTGCGCGATGGCGCGCTGGATCGAGCTCTTGAGGCCGGCGTCGTTCAGGCTCCGAACCGCTTGGTCATCGATCTTCAAACGATCCAAGATTGCTACGACAAGTCTATCGGCCCGTTCCTCGGCGCCGTGCGTCAGCATATACGCCCGCCCGATGGCGCGGCCCGATGCGTTGTCTGCTCCGGCGAGAGCCGCCAAGCGTCGGTGCGCCGGCCGCGAGGGAGGCCCCAAAGCGGTAAGGAAAGCAGTCACCACCGCCGAGCCGCCCAACAGTGCCGTCCGACGGGAGAAGCACCCTAGGAGTCGACGATCACCCATGATGGAACACCCTGTCATTGAGATGATCGGCCAAGCGCAGCGCCAACGCAACGATCGTCAGCGTCGGATTCGCCCAACCCGAGCACGGGAATACAGATGAGCCCGCAACGTAGATGTTCTCGCAGGCGTGCATCCGGCAATTGCGCTCAACGACGCCGCGCTTCGGATCATCATGCATGCGCGTTGTGCCGATGTGATGGCAGCCCCAGCCGGCATTCTCCAGAATGATGCTCTCTTCGTCATCTGCGGGAAGCAGATTTCTCAATCGGCCGAAGTGGTGCCGCCCTACCTCCTGGGCAATGATGTTTTGCGCCGTGCGGACGCCTCGCCGGTCGATTTCGGAAAGCCGCCAGTCGAGCCTTGCAAGGCGCTGGCCCAAAGCATTGCGGTCGCCGGACAGGGTGATCCGGCTGTCACGGTTGGGAACCTGCTCGACGTAGTTATTCAGCAGATAGGCATCAAGCTCCGGGCCAATGCCGGAGCTCACGTAGTCCCAAACAGCTTTCGGATGACCGAGGAGGCTCATAACGTCGAGTGCCGTGAAGTTCGACGAGTTTACGCGCGTCATTGAATCCAAGACGCTGGATATGGTGGCGAGCTCGGCTCGATACCGCGGAACGCGCAATGCTCGCGTCGCATTCTGAGAACGTGCCAGGTGACAGCGGATCTGTACCTGCGGCGTCTGTCTGTAGTCCATGTGCATCGCGTAAATGGCATGCGACGGATCAAAGCTGGCAGGTAGTATGTAGCTCCTCGGATACCAGATGTGGTCCTGGAAATACCGGCCGACCAAATCATGCTCGTTTCCGAGTCCGCTCGTCACCTGCTGGTTTGAATCAAGCAAGAGGCGAGCATTCTCAATACCGCCCGTGGCGACCACGAACTGCTGCGCTCGGAATCGGATCGTGTTTCCAGCGAGCGTCTTCGCTGTTACATGCGTGGCGCGGCGCAAGCTGTCGTCTAAATCGATAGAGACGACGGTGGCGTAGAGATAGATGTTGATGTTGGGGGCATCGTCGATTTCGGTGGCGTAACGACTGCCGAACCGTTGCGGATGGTAGCGCGACAGGGTGGTGACTACCTTGTCCCCCGTGAACGGAAATAGCTTGTATCCTAGCTCGTTGGCAACGGCTTGGGGGTCATAGTTGTCTTCGCCTAGCTCAATCAAAGCATGGGCGCGCTCATAATACGGCTTCAGCTCGTCAAACGAGACAGGCCAGCCGCTTTCGGGAATCCAGTCGCGTGTTTCGAAATCAATCGGCTGCAAAGGGACGCAATGTCCGCCCCAATGGTTGGTCGAGCCGCCGAAATATCGCAGGCGACATGACTCGGTGTCGTAGTGGCGACCAATATTCTGAATGCTTCCGAGATACTGAGTGGCGC
>JBAQHC010000032.1:0-6119 GCA_049288095.1 Alphaproteobacteria bacterium
GGATTAACTGCCTCGATGACGAGCGCGCCGTCTTCTTGGCGCCAGGGCATGAAGCGCGATCGGACAAAAAGACCAAGCTCGTCATGCCGCGCGAAGCGGGCATCGAGCGGCTCGTTCATCGGATCGAGGAGATCAAAGCCCGAGACGGCGGCGAGAGCCTCTGCCATGTCGGACCCGCCGGCAAAGCCAGCTGCGAGCGCAACCTCAACCGGGCCCGACTCCCAAAGCGCCGACAAATGCTCGATTCTTCGCCGATCGGCTGCGTCGAGCTTCGCGCCATCGACAAGATAATCGATGGCGCCCCATTCGGAGCCCTCAGGCACGCCCATACGGTTACTTCCCCCCGCCACGATCCTAGCTATGGGAACCGGGCGACGTCGATACGGCTAGTCTCCCAGGGACGAGGGCGTGAGAAATTCAACCAGCCTGCCGGTGCCAAAGCTGAGCTCGCCCCAGCTGTCGATCGGGAATGTGAAAACCGCGAGCGCGCAGGTCGGGTATTTGCGCTTCAGCCGCTCGAGCGCTTCCTCGCCTTTGGCGCTCTGCCTGTCGCTCGAGAGGCGTGCCGCCAAATCTTCAATGCCCGGATTGTGGCCGACAATAAGTGGGGCTTGGACTTCCGGCGCCAGCTGGCGGATGAGGCTCAGGATGTGATTGGCGGAAGCTAGGTAGAGCCGGTCGATGAACTCGGTATCGACTCGCAACTCATCGAACAGAGGCGCCATAAGCCGCCAGGTCTCGCGCGTGCGCACCGAGGGCGAGACCAGCGCCCGGTCCGGGACGTAGCTCCGCGCCAGCATGGCCTCGGCCATCTTTGGTGCCGCCTTCCGCCCGCGCGCATTAAGCGGGCGCTCGAAATCTTCAAGACCGCCATTCCGGTCCGATTTGGCGTGACGCAGCAAAAGCAGCTTTTTCATATTGCACGCATCAAGCCTTCACGTGGCGCACTTGCGCCGAATGCTCGATCGCGGCGGAGGACAAACGATCGATCCGGAGCTCATCGCGGATGAGTTCCAAAACGCGCGCTTCTTCTCGATTGATCCTGTCGTCGATGGCGGCGACCTCGACCGCGCAGGCATAGGCCGTCTCGCGCAGCCGTTCCGGCAAGGCCTCATGCATAAGCTTCAATACGGATTGCAAGCCATTGCCGTTGGTGTTGAGCACGCGCGTGCACGCTTGCGCGACCAAGATCAGGTTCTCCTGGTCGAACCCCTTGAAGATCGGAAATTTCCGCACGATGTCGCCGATCGCCATAAGCTCAGCGTCGGTCATTTTGGCGTCGGCGGCCGACACGATGACCATGCCGTAAATCAGCGCAGAGTGGTGGTCGATGGCGGCCATGAAGAGCTCGGGTCCTGCGGGCTGGAGACGGGCTGAACTTAAGGGGGAACGGCGCCCCGGCTCAAGGGCTGGGCGCCGGAAGCCGGCTGGGGCCTTCGGCATTTCCGACAAATTCGTGAATGCGCGCGGCTGCATCGGCAAGGCCGGTACGGATGATCTCGATGCCTGGCGGCAGGCCGGCGAGGAGGCGGGTCGGCGTTTGGGCGCCGAGGAGCACGAAAACGCCCCTATCGCTTTCGCGCCGGATCAGCCGGCCGAATGCCTGCGAAATCCGCCTACGGACAATCTCTTCCTCATAGCCGCGGCCGCCGAAAGCCTTGAGCCGCTCGCGGTGGAGAATGTCGGGCCGCGCCCAGGGCACGCGCTCGAGCACGATGAGGCGCAGCGAACGGCCCGGCACGTCGATGCCGTCGCGCACGGCGTCGGTACCGAGAAGGCAGCTGTCGGTCTCGAAGCGGAAAATATCGACGAGCGTCCCCGTGTCCATGTCATCAATGTGCTGGGCGTAAAGCGGCAGGCCCAGGCCTTCGAGTGGGGCGGCAATGCGTTTGTAGACGCCGCGCAACCGCGCAATCGAAGTGAAGAGGCCGAGCGCGCCGCCGCCGGACGCTTGGAACAATACGCGCATCGCGGAGGCGAGCTGATCCATGTTTCTAAGGTCGACATCGCGCACGACGATGAAGCGCGTTGAGTCGACGTAAGGGAAGGGCGAGGGGAAACGCAGAGACGGTGCTGGCTTGGCGAGATGTGCGGTCCCAGTGCGGTCGCGCCGCGCTTCGGTCGCCTCGCCTTCGATTGGCGTGTCGAACAAGGTTGCCGAGGTGACGAGCGCGCCATGCGCCGGGCGGTAAAGATGGTGCGCGAGCGGCACGGTCGGATCGAGATGATGGCGGTGCATGCCGGCATCGCCGCCACGCGGCCCCCTCTCCAGCGAAAGCCAATCGACGAAGCCCTCAGCGGGGCCGGTTTCGAGACTTGCGAGCATTCCGCGCCAGGCGGAGATTGTCTGCGCGCGAAGCATGATGCTGCGCCCGACCGACTCGAGTCGCCCGCGCATCGAGCTGTCGAGATCGTCCGCTTCGTCGCTAAGCCTTTGGTCGAGCCGCCGTGCCAGCGCACGCAATCGGACTTCCAGCACTTTCAAGGTTTCGCTGAACTCGGCGCCGGCCGTGCGCATCTCCTCCGAAGCGGGGTGCGCGTCGCATTCAAGGCCGAACTCAGTCTCGCTGTCTTTGGTCGAGCGCGCGAGAATTTGCGCTTCGACCGCGGCGAGAAGCCGGTGGCCGGGACCGAGCGCGGAATCGCCTCGACTGCGGTGAATGTCGGAGGGCAAAGCGTGCGCCGCGCGCAAAACGCCTTGCAGCAATTCTTCCGCGTCAGTATCATCGGGCATGAGGTCGCTCACGCGGTCGATCAAGGTGCGTCCGCGCCGCGTCCGCGCACGATCCTCATAGCCGCGGATCCAGCGCCGCATCTCGGACATTTCGCTTGCGGTCAAATGCGCGGAGAAGGCGCTGTCGGCGGCATCGAACAAATGATGGCCCTCATCGAGCACGAGGCGCGTGAGCGGCCGCCGCTTCATCTCATCGGGTAGCGCCGCATCTTCCGCGGCGCGCGTCAGCACGAGCGCGTGATTGGCGACGACGATTTCGGCGCTCTCGGTTCTCCGCCGCACGCGCTCGATAAAGCAGCGCTTGTAATGCGCACAACCGCCGAAAATGCATTCGCCGCGCCGGTCGGTGAGCCCCAAGCTTTGGGCATCCGCCCCGCGTTCGGCACGCGGGCCCGCGATCAACGGCGCGAGCCAAGCAGGAAAGTCGCCGCCGACCATGTCGCCGTCCTTGGTGTGTTGGAGCCAGCGGCCGACCAGCCCAGTGCCGACGCCATCGAAGAGTCCCATCGCGGCCTCTTGGATGTTGAGCAAGCACGCGTAATTTTCGCGGCCCTTGCGCACGACCGATTTGAGCGGCGCGCCATCCTCGCGATGGGTGACGCGCGCCAGTGTCTGCGCAATCTGGCGTTGGAGATTCTTGGTGTAGGTCGAGATCCACACCGTGCCGTCATTGCGCCGTGCCCACAGCGCCGACGGCGCAAGATAACCGAGCGTCTTGCCGATTCCGGTGCCGGCTTCGGCGAGCAGAAGATGCGGCTCATGCTCGCGCTCTCGGATCGCAAAGACGCTCGCGGCCGATTCGGCGTAGTCGGCCTGGGCGCCGCGTGCCTCGCGGGCGTGATCGGGCAGCGCACGCGCCAGCAATCGGTCAAGGGTTGCGCGCGCTTCGCCTTGTGCGAGCGGGCGGGCGCCCGGCTCGGGCCGCGGCGGCGCTTCTTCCCACTCCTTTAAACCGCGCCATGGCTCGAAGCGCGCGTGTGCACCGGCAATGACGCCCATGCGCTCGGTGACCTCAGGCGCGAACGCCCATCCGGCGCGCGCCATATGCGCTGCCGCCATCGCGGCGGCGCTGCAGTCATCGCCCTGAAGCGCGGCAATATCTGCGAGCAGGCGATCGGCGATCCGGTGCGTGAGAGCCGCTTCATCTTCCAGCGTCGGGCCAGCCAGTAGGCCAAGCTCGTGCGCGATCCCGCGCGATGTCGGTGTGGCGAAGCGTGCCGGATGCGCGAAGGCATAGAGCTCGGCAAGATCGTAGAGCCGCGCCGAGCGCTGCGGCGGACGCGCGCCCATGCGCCGCCAGACGAATGGCGCGTGGGTGACGATGAGGCCATCCGCGGCGAGATGTTTGTTAATCGCCGCAGGCGTTGCCGGCTCCACCTCGCCGTCGCGTGAGACAAGTACGCTGCGCCCCGCGCGAACGGCGAGCCCCCACGCCTGGGCAAGGCCAAGCGGAGCCGGTTGCTGTGTGGAGCGCGCGACGAGGGATTCGGACATCCAGCGATCATATAGAACTGCGCTCAGTCGTCGATGAGCGCTTCAACCTTCTCCCGCGGGGAGAAGGTGGTCGCGAAGCGACCGGATGAGGGGTTTTCATCATGCGCGGCGCTCTGGGTAAACCCCTCACCCTGCCCTCTCCCCGAGGGAGAGGGCGCACGTTCTTGCGCGCCGAAATGCTTGCGTTCGCGCCCGCGAGATGAACATTCTCCCCGTCATGACGACCGACCCGGAAACCCGCGCGGCCGCCTTGGAAGCCAAGGCTTGGCCGTTCGAAGAGGCACGCAAGCTCTTGGACCGCTTGAAGAAGCGGCCGAAGCAAGAGGTGCTGTTCGAGACTGGCTACGGACCGTCCGGCCTGCCGCATATCGGCACGTTCGGCGAGGTCGCGCGCACCACCATGGTGCGCCACGCCTTCGAGGCTCTGTCGGATGTGCCGACGCGGCTTGTCTCGTTCTCCGACGATATGGACGGCTTGAGGAAAGTCCCGGGCAATGTGCCGAACCAGGAGATGATGCGCGAGCATCTCGGCAAGCCGCTGACCTCGGTGCCTGATCCCTTCGGCACCCATTCAAGCTTTGGCGCGCATAACAATGCGCGGCTCCGCGCTTTTCTTGATCGCTTCGGCTTCGACTACGAGTTTCTCTCCTCGACCGAGTGCTACAAGTCGGGCCGGTTCGATCAGACGCTGCTCTTCATGCTCGAGCGCTACGATGACATCATGGCGATCATGCTGCCGAGCTTGCGTGAGGAGCGCGCGAAAACTTATTCGCCGTTCCTGCCGCTTCATCCCGAGACCGGCATTGTGATGCAGGTGCCGATCGATGAGCGCAATGCCTCCAAGGGCACGATTGTTTGGACCGATCCCGAGACCAACAAGCGCTTCGAGACAAGCGTCACGGGCGGTGCCTGCAAGCTGCAATGGAAAGCCGATTGGGCGATGCGCTGGCTCGCGCTCGATGTCGATTATGAGATGGCCGGCAAGGACCTCATCGATTCGGTCAAGCTGTCGGGCCAGATCGTGCGCAAGCTTGGGTCGACGCCGCCCGAGGGGTTCAATTTCGAGCTGTTTCTCGATGAGCACGGCGCGCGCATCTCAAAGTCAAAAGGCAATGAGAGCGTGACAGTCGATAGCTGGCTGAAATACGCCGCTCAGGAAAGCTTGCAGCTTTATATGTTCCAGTCGCCGCGCGCGGCGAAGCGGCTCTATTTCGACGTGATCCCCAAGGCGGTCGACGAATATATAAGCTTCCTCGACGCCTATCAGACACAAGACATGAAGGCCCGGCTCGGCAATCCGGTGTGGCACATCCATGGAGGCCGGCCGCCGCAGGAGAGCGTGCCGATCTCCTTCTCAATGCTTCTGAATTTGGTGTCGGCATCGAACTCGGAAGACCGCGAGGTGCTCTGGGGTTTCATCCGCAATTATGTGCCGGGCGCGACCCCGTCGGATCACGCGATCCTTGATGGGCTGGTCACGCATGCGATTGCCTATTACCACGATTTTGTAAAGCCGGCGAAGAAGTTCCGTCCGCCTACGGACAAAGAGCGCGCGGCGCTCGCGGATTTGCGCGCGCGGCTCCTCTCGCACGATGCCGCGAATGCCGAGGAGCTGCAGAACATTGTCTATGCGGTGGGCAAGGAAAATGGCTTCGAGCCGCTGCGCGCCTGGTTTTCGGCGATCTACGAGGTGTTGCTCGGTGAAGCGCAGGGCCCGCGCTTCGGCACATTCATCGCGCTCTATGGCGTTGAGGAAACTTGTGCGCTCATCGAGCGCGCACTCGCCGGCGAGTTCGTCGCATGACGGATGCCGTTGCGCCCCTTTTCCCTCTCCCTTTAGGGAGAGGGCAGGGTGAGGGTGCTGAGTGCTCGGCGCGCGTTGTTGTCCTTT
>JBAQHC010000033.1:0-1918 GCA_049288095.1 Alphaproteobacteria bacterium
AGCTGGTGCAGTTCCCCGAGACCGTCGCGGCCGTGGCGGCCGAGTGCCTGCCCAACGTGCTTTGCGCGTACCTCTACGATCTGGCGGGGGCGTTCATGGGCTTCTACGAGACCTGCCCTGTTCTGCAAAGCGAGCCGCCGCTTCGGGCCAGCCGTCTGGCCCTGTGCGATCTGACGGCCCGGGCCATCCGAACAGGCCTGGACCTGCTGGGCATCCAGACGATCGAGCAGATGTAGAGGGGCGTTCCGGCTTCGCTACGCTTCGCCGTGACAAGCCCCAAGGGCTTGGAAATCGCTTGCGAAGTGGGTTCTTTCCCGCCGATACTCAAACGGATATGGGTAACGGCAAGCGGCAGGGAAATAAGCAAATCGCTTCCTCGACACAGCTCGGGACGGCCGGGCGCGGCCGGTGGGGAAAGTTGCTTGAGCGAAAGGCCGTGATGGCGACGGCGATCTTCCTGATTCTCCTGGCGGTCTACCACGCCAACATCGACTTCCTGTACGGCAACGACGCCAAGCCCAACGTCTATCTCGCCGCGACGCTGCTGGAAAATGGGCATCTGTCCTTCACGCCCCGCCAATTTCCCTTCATGTTTGTCTGGGGCCGCCTGGCCGAGGAGGGCTGGGTTGTGGATAACCACCTCAGCTACTGGAATCAGTTGGTTGCGGAGCAGCCCTACACTTACCAGCAGCTTCTGGAAAGCGGCAGGCTGAAGCTGGTCTCGCCGCGGTACTATTTGGTCCCCTCCGTCCGCACGACGGCTGCGGGGGAGAAGATGTACGTGAGTACCTTTGGGCCGGGCGCAGCGATGACGGCCTTGCCGGTCTATGCCCTGATGCGACTGATCACGGGCGGCGATCTGCTATCCCAACCGGCGATGTTGTGGTATGGGGCCAAGATTACGGCCTCGCTGCTGGTGGCCGGGTCGGCAGTGTTCGTCTTCCTGACGGCCTGTGCCTTCACGACCTCGGCCCGGGCTGCCCTAATCGCCCTGGCCTACGGTCTGGGCACGGGGGTATGGTCCACCAGTTCCCAGACGCTCTGGCAGCACGGGCCCAACGAATTTTTCCTGGCCATGGGCACGTACTTCCTGATACGGGCGGAGGCGAGCTGGAAGCACGCGGCCTGGTGTGGCTTGGCATATTCGGTGGCGGTGGCGTGTCGGCCTACCAGCGCGATTGTGGCCGCGGCCGCGGGAGTTTATCTGCTGGTGCGGCTGGTGACGACCCGGCGCACGGCGCTGGTGCCGTATGTGCTGGCGGCCTTGCCGATAGCTGCGGCCTTGGCGGCCTATAACACGTACTACCTGGGCGGTCCTTTGAAATTCGGCCAGGCCGAAGTCGGGCACAAGGTGGCCTTCAGCAAGACCGGCAGCAGGGACCTTTGGCAAACGCCGCTGTGGGTGGGTGCGGCCGGATTGATGGTCAGCCCGTCTCGCGGGCTGCTGGTGTTCTCTCCGTTTATGATTTTCGCGCTAGGGGGCCTGGTGGCGTTGTGGACCCGGCGGCGGTACGCCCCCCTCTGGCCGGTCACGATAGCCATGGTGGTGCTGCTGGGGGTGGCCTTCAAGTGGTTCGATTGGTGGGGCGGGTGGTGTTATGGTCCGCGGCCCATCGTGGACACCATGCCGTTCTTCGCCTTGTTGCTGATTCCGGTGATCGACTGGATCTGGCGGCGCAAGGCGGTGCTGACCTTGTTTCTGATTCTGGCGGCCTGGGCGGCGGCCGTTCAGGTGCTGGGGGTGTCCGCTTACGACATGTTCGGTTGGAACAGCCGAGTCGCCGGTTACAACGTTGCCCTGCCCGGCAGGACCGAACCACTTTTCGTGAATACCGAGCAGGAGGCCATTTCTTTAGTCCGTGGTAACCCGGGCGCCGTAGCCCAACCGGCCAGGTTGGACGTTGACAATCCCCAGTAC
>JBAQHC010000034.1:0-3659 GCA_049288095.1 Alphaproteobacteria bacterium
GGACAAAGCGTTGGGCGCTTCGGCATCAACACAACGGTTGGCGTCGTCGGGCTCATGGATGTTGCCGACGGCTTGGGGCTCAAGCGCCATGAGGAAGATTTCGGCGAGACAATGGGCCATTACGGTGTCGGCCAAGGGCCTTATCTCGTTTTGCCCGTGCTCGGCTCTTCCTCTGCGCGCGACTTTTCGGGGCGTGTCGTCGATGAGTTCCTCAACCCGCTCCACTATGTGTCTTACCCGAACAAGACCTACATTGACATAGGCTTGAGTGGCGGCGAGCTTGTCTCGAGCCGCGCCCACAAGGTGAAGGCAAAGATGCGCGCGGGCGAGGCCGTCAATCCCGGCTATGAAATGGACCGCGACAGATATCTGGAACGAAAGCGGCAAGAAATCGAAAACGACATCGACACCGATGGCGACGAAGCATCGGCAAAGGGCGAACAGCAAATGGCTCAGCTTGCCGCCCCGACCTCGGTGATTTCGGCACCGAGCAACCAGATGGATGCGGTCAGCTCGATCAGGGATCAGCTTGCCGCCATGAAGCTGGCGCCGGCTGCGCTTTCCGTGAACGGAACAACCCTCAGCGTTGAACTTCCGCCGAACGTTTCGTCGACGCCGCTTTCATGCAGCGACGTTTGGGCGAAGATGAATCTCGATAAGCTTGCCGGGATCGAGAAGATCGAGGTGTCGGTGCCGATGGGCAGCAGCCACTTTTCTTGCACGCGGTTCCTCAACCCGACGCCTGCACCGAGCTTGCCGCCGCAGCAGCCCGGGCCGCCCGCCAAGGGAGCGCCGCAAGGCCTGCCGGGCGCTTAGACCGCCTTGCTTTTGCTCGACGTCATGGCCCGGATGAACCGGGCGATGACAGATGTGCTTTGATCGAATGCAATTTGTCTCCCTAGCTTCCATCACCTGAAACGCCAAGCTCGATTGTGAGGAGCGCGATCTCGGGCGGACGATTCCACCGGATCGGCAAGCCCGAGGTGCCAAAGCCCGCGCTGACGACGAGATGTCTTCCGCCCTCGTTGATGTGGCCGTAAGTCCAACGCAGCGGCGCACGCGAGGCGTTCACGACCGGGCCGAGGAACGGCAGCACGATTTGGCCGCCATGCGTGTGGCCGCAAATCATGAGCACATCGCCGGCAGGCGCATGCGCGAAAAGCGCAGGATCGTGCGTGATGATCAGGCTGAGATCAGCGGAGCGCTCGTGCGTCATGAGCGAAAGATCGGGATCGCCCGTGTTCGCATCTTCAACACCAATGAGGCGCAAGCGCCGGTTGCCAATCGCGATATCGACAGCGCGGTTTTCGAGCACCTCGATGCCGGCGCTTTCGAGCGCGTTGTGAACGCGCCCGGCGCCAAAATCACGGTCATGATTGCCGAGCACAGCGTAACGCCGCTCCTGGATGAGCCCGCCGAAAATCTCCGCGATCCGCTCGGGCGGCACCCTGCCCCAGCCGATGGGCGTCATATTCATGAAGTCGCCGGGCAGGACAACAAGATCGGGCGTGAGCGCGTTGATTGCATCGACAGCCTGCTTGAGCCGCTCGATATCACCCGGGTGGCTGCCGACATGCGGATCAGCGATAACGCCGACGCGTAGAGTGGAGCCGCCGGCCCCCTTCGCACCGAGCGAGATATTGAACTCGCTGGTGACGAAAGGTGGAGCCTTGAAGAGCTTCATCCAAGCCGGATGCTCGCCTTCGTGGTCCTCATAGGGCCGCGCCAGCGCAAGACGATCCCTGTGCTTGTCAAAGAACCGCTTGGCCTTACCTAACAAGCCGGTCTACCTCGGAATGCCACGATCACTCGCTGGCCGCGCCCTTGTTGATCCCCATCATGCGCTCGAACACGCCGTCCTTGTCGATGAAGAGATGTTTGAGCGCCCCGAGAACATGAATCACGAAAAGGACGAGAATGACGTTTGCAGTCGTGCCGTGAATAGCTTCCAAGAGCTCATGCTGGTCATGCGTGAACGTGATGGGCGGCGGAATTTCAAACAAACCAAATGCGCTGATCGGTTGCCTCATGGACCACGCCGCCAGCGGACCGGATATCACCTGGATGGCGATTGCGAGCAGCAGCAGGCCTTGAACGATGCGCGCGAGCAAAGTGAGCGCCCAATGACCCGTCAGAGCTGGTGACTTATGTGTGAGGCGCCAGATCACGAACGCCACGAGAAACGGCCATGCAAAGACAGCGTAGGATACATGGAGTGCCTGCGCTGCGTGCTCTAGTTCGCGCGTGGGCTGAAATCCCATTCTCTCGCCGAGCAGCCACAACGCGATGACAAGCACGGCCGTCAGCCAGTGAAGCGTGATCGCAACCCAACCATAGCCTTGACGCGTATCGTGTACCTGTACGGCCATCTCACTCCCCTACCGGACTGCGTTCATGGTTCGACCCTTCGACCGGCTCAGGGCTCACCATGAGGTTTATCTGCTTGCCTCATCCTGAGCTTGTCGAAGGATGAGCGCATTCAAGCTTATGTCTCAAAGGCTTCGAGCGCCTTTGACAGTCTCGCGATCAATGCCTCGAACTCGTCGCGCCGCTCGCGATTTTCCTCGACCACTTCCTCCGGCGCCTTGGCAACGAAATCGGCATTGCCGAGCTTCTTGTCGATCTTATCAATTTCGCCGCGAGCTTTTTCAATTTCCTTGCCGAGCCTGACCTTTTCCGCCGCGACATCGATCAGATCGGCAACCGGCAGGAAGTAAGTGGCCTCGCCCAGCACGATTTGTAGCGCGCCTTTGGGACCCGCGCTCACCAGCTCGGCGCCCGAAAGGCGTGCGAGGCGAACGATAAGGTCTCTGTGGCGATCGAGGCGCAATTGCGTCTCGGTTGCGGCACCGGCGATCTCAAGCGGCACCTGCGCCGCTGCCGGCACGCGCATTTCCGTCCGCACGGAGCGGATGCGCGAGATGAGATCGACCACCCAATTCATCTCTTCGCTGGCCGCGGCATCGCTTGAAGGCAAGCTCGGCCAGTGCGCGAGAATAAGGCTCGACTTGCGCTGGGCGCCCGCAGTCTCCGCCGTCCGCTGCCAAAGCTCCTCGGTGAGGAACGGCATGAACGGATGCAGCAACACCAGCACCTGATCGATTACCCATGCTGTGGTCTTGCGTGTTTCGTCGCGCGCAGCGGCATCCGCGCCGGTCAGCAAAGGCTTGGCGAATTCGAGGTACCAATCGCAAAACACGCCCCAGACGAAATGATAAAGCGTGCCGGCAGCTTCGTTGAATTTGTAAGCTTCGAGGCCCCGCGCGACCTCGCGCTCGGTCTTGGCCACTTCACCGACGATCCATCTGTTGAGCGTCTGCTTCGCCGATGACGGATCGAACGCAAGGTCGAGCTTGCACTCGTTCATCTCGGCAAAGCGTGCGGCGTTCCATAGCTTGGTCGCGAAATTGCGATAGCCTTCGACGCGCTGGGTTGAAAGCTTGATGTCGCGGCCTTGCGCCGCCATGGCCGCCAGCGTGAAGCGCAAGGCATCCGCGCCGTATTTGTCGATGATCTCCAACGGGTCCATCACATTGCCCTTGGATTTCGACATTTTTGCGCCGGAGGCATCGCGCACGAGAGCGTGGATGTAAACTGTGTGGAACGGCACTTCCTCCATGAAGTGCAGCCCCATCATCATCATGCGCGCGACCCAGAAG
>JBAQHC010000035.1:0-6741 GCA_049288095.1 Alphaproteobacteria bacterium
TTGAGCGTGATCAAATGGTTTTGTTGCGCAACCTATCACAGTCGAGTTGGGGGCTTCCCTTGGCCTTGAAAAGATGCGAATGAATATCAATATCGCCTTGGGGAGCCCGGGCCTGGAACGAATATGAGTCTGGCTATCGAACACCCAGGGGTGCGTGCCGCGCCTCTTGAGGATCCGCCGAGTCGGATCCCGCTCTGCGAGATGCGGCCGGGTGTCCGCGGCCGCATTGCGGAGATCCGAATTCCCGCCAATGGCTCCTTTGGCGTAGCCGCGGAGGAGCTTGAAAGGCGCCTCTTGGAAATCGGCTTCACTGAGGGCGCGAGCATCGAGGTGCTTCACGAAGGTCTTTTCGGGCGCGATCCGATCGTCGCCCTGGTCGACGGCACGCGCATTGCGCTCCGCCGGCGCGAAGCCCAAGTCATTCTCATTGCTATGGATGGCGCGCCGGCGCGCAATCTCACATGAACGAGGTTCTCGTCCGCAGCGTGCGGGTCGCGCTGGTCGGTAATCCGAATTCGGGTAAGACAGCGCTCTTCAATGCGCTGACCGGCGCGCGCCAGAAGGTTGCCAACTATCCCGGCGTCACTGTCGAGCGCAAAATGGGAACGGTGACAACGCCTGCGGGCAATCGGGCCTATGTCGTCGACCTTCCCGGCACATATTCGCTGCGCGCGCGCAGCCCCGACGAAGTCATAACGCGCGATGTCGTTCTGGGCCGTCTCGAAACCGAGATGACTCCCGACGTCATGGTGTGCGTTGCCGACGCGACCAATTTGCGCCTTGTGCTGCGTTTGGCGTTGGAGCTGAAGCTCATCGGGCGGCCGATAATTCTCGCGCTCAACATGTTCGATCTTGCGCAGCGACAAGGCATCCATATCGACATCGAAGGCCTTTCGCGTGAGCTCGGCATGCCGATCGTCACGACCGTTGCCGTACGCAAGCGCGGGCTCGATGCGCTGCTCGCCGAGGTCGATAAGGTCGCACCCGCGGCGGGCAGCCCAGCCGCAAATGCTTCTTGGCACGAGCCCTCGGCTTCCGAGTTGCGCGCCGTCCATGCGCGCGCCGAGCGCATTCGCAAGCTTTACGTGAAGCCGCCGACGCGGCCGGATACGTTCACCGCGCGGCTTGACGATGTGCTGCTGCATCCGGTGCTGGGCACGCTTATTTTGCTCGGCGTTCTGTTCTTGATGTTTCAGGCCGTATTCAGCTGGGCAGCGCCGCTGCAGGATTTGATCGATGCGGGATTCACTGCGCTCGGCAGCTGGGTCAACAGCGTTATGCCCGGCGGGCTTGTGCGGAGCCTGATCACAGACGGTCTTATCGCCGGCGTCGGCAGCGTGATCGTGTTTCTGCCGCAAATTCTGATCCTGTTCTTCTTCATCATCCTGCTCGAAGATTTCGGCTATATGGCGCGCGCTGCGTTCCTTATGGACAAGATGATGGGCGCCGCGAATTTGCACGGCCGCGCTTTCATTCCACTGCTCTCGAGCTTTGCCTGCGCGATCCCCGGCATTATGGCGGCGCGGGTGATCGACAATCGGCGCGACCGCATTGCGACCATTCTTGCAGCGCCTTTGACGACGTGCTCTGCGCGCATCCCGGTCTACACGCTCATTATCTCGGCGTTTATTCCGAACCGGCAGGTGCTCGGCTTTGCGAGCCTGCAGGGCCTTGTGATGTTCGGGCTCTACGCAACCGGCATTGTGGGCGCGCTCGGTGTCGCCTTCGTCATTCGCAAGATCTTCTGGCGCAGCGCGGTTGAGCCGTTCCTCTTGGAAATGCCGAGCTACAAAGTGCCGGACCCCAAGAACGTCGCGCGCGGCGTGCTCACGCGCGGCCAAATTTTCTTGAAGCGCGCCGGCACCACGATCCTCGGTATCATGCTGATCATTTGGGTGCTGACGACCTTTCCATATCCGCCGCCGGGCGCGACCGGCCCCGCGCTCGATTACACTTTCGCGGGCATGATCGGCCATGCGGTGCAGCCTCTCCTTGCGCCCATCGGCTTCAATTGGCAGATGTCGGTTGCGCTTATTCCGGGCATGGCGGCGCGCGAAGTGGCCGTCGGCGTGCTTGGGACAATCTATGCGGTAGGCGGAGACAATGTCGGGACCTTGGCATCGACGCTCGCGCGTCATTGGAGCATTGCCACAGCGCTCTCTTTCCTTGCTTGGTATATCTTCGCGCCGCAATGCACATCGACACTCGTCGTCGTGAAGCGCGAAACCAATTCGTGGTTCTGGCCCATTGTGATGTTCAGCTACATGCTGGCGCTCGCTTATGGCGCGGCGTTCATCGTCTACCACGCGGCGGTTGCGTTCGGCCTTTAAGCCGAGATCGCTCTTTCCCTAACGTAGTTTTCCGAGCAATATCACCGGAAGAGACCGGAGGCCCCGTGCCGCCGGCGCCAAAAGAACGGTGGCGGGAGGACGAATGACCTACAAGACCAAGATGGGCTCGCTCAAATCCTATGAGAAGGGCTCGATCGACATCCACGACGACAAGCGCAAATATCTGTTTTCGAACATGTTCGAGGTTGCGAACAAATCGAAGCCGTTCGAGCGCGTGGCAATCGCCAAGAACCTTGAATACGATCTTGAAGTGATGAAGGTCGACGGTAATTCGCCCTGGTATGTGGCGCCGCATGACGAGTTCGCGATCGTGATGGATGGTGAGGTCGAGTTCAATTTCGTCAAGCAGGATAAGGCCGCCGCGCCTGCAGGTGGTGCAGGCGCCTCACAATTAGCCGCCGCTCCGAATGGACAGAAAATGGGCAAAGTGCGTGCGCGTCGCGGCCATCAAGTGTTGCTTCCTGCTGGCGCCGCATATCAGCTCAGCTCTAAATCGCCATCAGTTGCGGTCATCCAGACGCTCGCGGGTCCCGTGACCGTCGAGCGCTGGGAACAAAATATTTCGATGTGAACGCATTCGTCATCGCGAGGGCGCGAAGCGCCCGCGGCGATCCAGTCTGGATTGCTTCGGCCGGATCAAGCCCGGCCTCGCAATGACGGGCAAAGATCAGGAGAAAAGCAAATGGCGAAAGAAATCAAACCCGCGCAAGCCGTGCCTGGCCCGGTTGATCCCGATACCGGCTATCGCAGCTTCCAGTTCGGCGGATTCAATTTCCGGCGCGACGAATATTTCGTTCACATCACCTGGCCGAAGGGCAAGCATCAGATCGAGGTCGACCGATTCTTGCGTGCGATGGTCCGCGACATCGGCTGGGGCTTCTTCTACGGCTGGATCTTCTTCGACGATATCTTCGGCACGCACAACCACTACGGCACGGTCGATATTTTCGCCGGCAGCTATGACCGCGGCTGCAAGGAAGCGGGCATCGACTTCCTCGAGACGTTCAATTCCGAGGATGTCAGAGCCGCTTTCGAAGTGATCTCGAAAGACTGGATCAACGAAGGCTATGACCCGCTGTCGGCGCCGCTCGAAACCGGCAGCCCGATGGGCTCAAAGACCAAGCCGACGACAAAGCCGCTGTTGCGCAATTTCACGCCGGCCAAGCGTATGCTGGGCCTTAAAGGCGATCAACCGGTGCGTTCGGATGCAACAGGCACACCGGTCAACCGTGCGTTTGCCGACATGAAGTTCGACAAGCCTGAGATCATGCCGGAGCCGGGCTTTGAAGGTCAGCTGCACGCGATCAATCTCTTCGATCACATCGCGCGCTCGGACGTCACCTGGAATCCCTCCGTCACGGCCGTCACCAATGCATCGATCTGCTGCGTGACGAGCGAGGAGCACATGCTGCCGGTCATTCACGGCAACGACCGCAATGAGTGGTTCATTCAGCTCACGGACGAAATCCACTGGAAGATCCAGGACAAGAACACCGGCAAGCCGATCGGCACCGTGATCATGAAGCCGGGCGATGTCTGCGCCATGCCGGCCGATATCCGCCACCAAGGCTTCTCGCCTAAGCGCTCGATGCTCATGGTGATGGAGAACGGCACGCCGGGCCTTGAGGAGAAATACGCCAAGGGCGAGCTCAAGCCCTATCCGGTCGATTTCAAGTAGCTTGCTAAGCTGCTAAGCGACTAGACGCTCGCCTGCCGAGCCTCTTTTTTGCGCCCATGGAACTTTGAAGGCGATTTGCCGCTTTGCGACAAAGCAGCAGCTTTGTAGCTCTTTGCCTTTCTAGGCGTGATGATAGGTCGTTACAACGGACTTAATCAGGATAATACGTTTGATTCTTCAAGCAGTTGATCGGGCGAAGGGATGGCCCAAGACCGTAAAGACGGTTTCTTACGAGTCCTAGATCTCGGGCCACTGCCGGACATGTTAAGTCGGCAGCTTGGGCCGCGCTCGGTCGAGCGGGTATTTCGCGCGCAGGATTTGCCGCCCTCGCTTCTCGACAATCCGCTGCAGCCTATTCCGCTGCGCGACTTCTGTGGGCTGCACGAATGGGCAGTCAGGGTTGCGGGCGATCCGAATTTTGGTGTCGAGCTCGCGACCACCTTCGACGTACGGCATCTCGGACCGCTTGGTACGTTTCTGTTTTCCGCACCGACACTCGGCAGCATGATTCGCCGAGAGATGCGCGTGCTCGCCCTTCATCAGAATGTCGGAACCATCAAGCTCGATATCGATGGCGATGTCGCTCGCTACGCTTATTCCTCATCGCTGGGTTCGCTGCTCGGTAAACGTTACGCAGGCATGCGCTCTCTTTATGCCTTGCTCTCACTGGCTCGTGCCTATTTGGGCGAGAAGTGGCTGCCGTCGACAATCGAAGTCGAGTATTCCAAAGGCTCGGAGGGAATGCCCTTCGAGAGCCAATTCGGGGTGCCCGTGATCTATGACAGCAACGCTTTCGCGCTGACATTTCCGCGTTCGTATCTTGAGACGCCCAATCCCAATCCCCGGCCCCTGCAACAACAAATGACGGTTCGCGAGCTCGCCAATAGCCTCCAGGTTCGACCGCCGCGCACCATCGTCGAAGCAGCCCGTGCGGTTCTCATCATTCGCCTGCTTGACGGCGATGGCGATATCGAAGGAACCGCCAGCAAGCTTGGGCTCGGCCCGCGGACGCTGCAGCGGCGGTTGCGCGAAGAAGGCACGAGCTATCGCAACATGTTGAGCTCGGTTCGACTCGAGCGCGCGATGTCGCTTTTGAAGGAATCGACTGAGCCGATCGAGACGATTGCACGCAGCCTTGGCTATGCGGCAACGTCTCATTTCACCCGTGCTTTCACGCAGTGGACCGGAACGCCGCCGAGCCGCGTGCGCCGTCAGCGCAGGCAGCCGGTCTCCTAGGCAGCTTCTTGCAACGGAACGCGAGCGGCTTGCTTGCCGGCGAGCTTGGCCGGTGCCGTCTCTTTCAAGAACAGCGCAATGACGCCGGCGATGATGGCGCATGCCGCCATGAGATACATGGGCGCTTGTAAGCCGAGGTTGGTCGTGTCTGCGATACGGCCCGCAATGATCGGACCACAAACTCCGCCGAGGATTTCACCGACGCCGACGACAATGCCCATTGCTGTCGCAATGTGTGCACGGTGCAGGCTCTCGCCGGGCACAGTCCCCATGAACATCGGGAAGATGCCGTTGCCAATCCAGCCAATGACAAGAAACGTCGCGAAGATGGCCATCGGGCCGTGAAACCACAGCACGGCGAAGGGAGTTATGATGCTCACAAAGCAGCCGATCAGCATCATCGGCTTGCGGCCGAAGCGATCCGAAAGACCGGGCACGAGCGCGCCGGTCACGAATGCCGAGAAACCAAGCGCCCCCATAAGGCCCGCGCCGACTTCCTTGCTCAATCCGCGAAATTGCGTGAACACAACGGGCAGAAAGGCAAAGCCGGTGACGAGCCAAGCGACCATGAAGACGCTGACAAGCGCGCAAACCAGCACGTTGCGGACGCGCAGCATGTCTAAGAGATTCATTTTCGCGGCGCCATCGTCGGCGGCGTGCACTTCCTTGGGCGGCTCTTTGACCCAAAGCCAGATTGCTGCCGCGCACATGAGTCCCGGCACGGCCGCGAGATAGAACGCCTGGCGCCAGCCCATGGTCGTTGCGATTGCGACAAGCGCGATCGGCCCGAGGGAATTGCCGACGAGATTGGAAAAGCCATTTTGCACAATGCCGGCATTGAGGCCGCGTCGGTGATTGGCGGACTCGACCACCATGATCGCCAAGCAAATCGGCATCACGCCGCCTTCCAGCATGCCCATGAAAAAGCGCGAAGCGAGAAGGATCGGGTAGTTGGGTGCAAGACCGGAGATCGCCGAGCACAGTGAAAAGCCGATGACGCAAATGAGGAGGATGAGCTTGCGGCTTCCGGTGCGGTCGGAGAGAAGGCCAACAAGATAAGCGGAAGCAGCCCATGTGGCCGAAAGCGCCGAGCCGATTGCGCCGACTTCGGTTGCGCTGAGCTTGAGGTCAGGCTGGATGAACGGCATTAAATTGCTGGCGGCCTGGCGGTCGAAGAAAACGACGCCGAAAGTCAGGCCGAGGATTACGACGAGCGCGTTTTCGTAGGTGAACACGCCACGCCGCGCCACCGCTTGAGACTCAACTGACATGATCTGTGTGCCCTCGCCCTGAAGCATCCATCCGCCCACGAATCATTGGCCGCTGTTGCCGCGGATTGCCTCTCGGGGGCGGGGGAGTTTGACAAATGGGCGCGGCTCGCGAAAGAGGGACCGCACTGCAACATGCAGGCGCCTCTAACTCCCGCGTCCATCCAGCCAATGCCGTCGCGTTTGTCGTGGATGGCCGGCTCGGAGG
>JBAQHC010000036.1:0-4754 GCA_049288095.1 Alphaproteobacteria bacterium
AAGGAAGACCGTTAGTGCGCTTTGAGGGCGTCCGGGTCGAGTGGGAGGCCCTTGAGGGCGATACCCGCGGGGCCCGCGGCGCCCTTGGCCGCGCCGTCGACATAGACATCGACCGCGCCGCCATTACGCGTGGTGAGGATAACGCCTGCCTGCTGCGGCACGTGATAGACCTCGCCCTTATTGAGCGTGCCTTCGAACAACACCTGATTACGCGCGCCATCGGTTTCAATGCGCAGGAACACGGTATCGGTTGCGCGCAGCGTCACGCGGCTGTCTTTGGCAGGGGCGCCAAAGCTTTTTGGAGCGGCCGCAATCGCGCGCTCGTAGTTTTCAGTATCAGCCGGCGCGGGGCTCGGCGTGGAGCTTGGGCTGACCGATGGTGTCGCGGTAGCAGTCGTACTGGGTGCGGCAGGCTCCGCCGCATC
Organism: Alphaproteobacteria bacterium; assembly: GCA_049288095.1. GTDB lineage: Bacteria > Pseudomonadota > Alphaproteobacteria > CAWBKL01 > CAWBKL01 > CAWBKL01. The sequence continues at coordinate 426 of JBAQHC010000036.1, forward strand.
CTCGTTGTCATTGTTATTCGAAGCTGTGGAAGCCGGAGTGACATGGGCGTTTGTCTGACCGACAGGCTGCGCCTTGGGCGATGGCGGCGGTGTCACAGCTTTCGGGACAGGAGCGGGCGTAACAGCGGGAGCCGTAGCTGCGCTTGCTGCATGCGCCGGAGTGACCGCGGACGTCGTGGTCTGGGCCGGTGCGCTACTGGCCTGAGGCGTCGCGCTGGAGCTCTCGGTGCCCGGCGCCGTTCCCAGCGGGCTGCCGATCGGCGCCGTGGCCTGCGGCTCGGTAGCTGGCGGTGTCGCCGCATCGGGCGCTTGGCCGAGCGGCTGCATCGGCGCGGGCGAAGCCGGGTGCGCACGCTGCTCCATATATTCGTTCGCCGAGCGGAATAGGTAGACGCCGGCGTAAATCATGGCGATGACGATGATGCCCACGACGATGAGCGCGCCTTGGGGGATGCGCATGTCGGGCGGGGCTTCCTCCAGCCCGACCTTGGGCTGTGCCTCAGGCGAGGGATCGACCGGGTGCTCGGCCTTGAGACGGGCAACGAGCGCCGCCGAATCAAGCTTCAAGAAGGAGGCATAGCTGCGCAGGAAGCCAATCGCGTAGGTGCGGCCAGGTAACGCTTCGATGCGCCCCTCTTCGAGCGCTTCAAGGTATTCGGGCTTGATCTTGGTGAATCGCGAGACGTCTTTGATGTCGGCGCCGGCCTTCACCCGGGCGGCGCGCAGCTCTGCCCCGAGCGAATCCGGCGCGGGATCGTTAGTGACCTCTTTGAGATGCGCGCGACGATTTGCAGCTTCCGACAATGTTGTGGGTTGCAACGCCATAACTGCCTCGATCCCGCCTGCCCCAACAAGCGCCGTTCTTCGAAGACTTTTCTAGACGCTAGAGTGCCTTAGGCAGGTTAAATATTGTACAATAAATTTCGGTCTTAACGCTACTCAGAGTTCGATGCCGCTGGTAGCCGCATATTCTCTGAGGCGTCCCCGTAAATTCGGTTCTGCGCATGCGAGAAGCTCCGAAAGCTTCTCCGCCAAATGCGGCAGATCGAGGGCCTGAAGCATCAATTTCACAGGACCGATCGCGGTCGGCGGCATCGAGATCGTCCTAAGGCCGATGCCCAAAAGCGCCATCGCTTCGAGCGGACGGCCCGCCATCTCGCCGCACAGGGACACCGGAACGCCGGCTGCATCGCATTTGGTGACGATCTCGCGCACAAACCGCAAGAAAGCCGTGCTCAAAATATCGTAGCGATCCGAGAGGCGCGCGTTCTGCCGATCGACCGCATAGAAGAACTGCAAGAGATCATTCGAACCGATCGAGACGAATTGTGCGTGCGGCAAGAGCTCGGTCAGCTGAAAAGCGAGCGCCGGAACTTCCATCATCGTGCCGACATGCACGGCCTTCGGCAGATGTTGCCCGCGGCGGCGTGCGCGATCAAGCTCGCGGACGAACAGCGACTTGGCCTGCGCGAACTCATCGACGGTCGAAACCATCGGAAACATCAGACGCAAGTCCTTGCCGACGGCAGCTTCAATGAGCGCGCGCGCCTGATAGCGCAACAGGCCCGGACGATCGAGCGCGATACGGATCGCACGCCAGCCGAGCGCCGGATTCTCCTCGCGCTCCGTCGCCATGTAGGAGACGGTCTTATCGCCGCCGAGATCGACCGTGCGGAACACGACAGGCTTATCGCCCGCAGCTTCAAGCACCTGCGAATAGAGCTTGCGCTGTACTTCGAGCCGCGGCATTTGCGGCGACACCATAAATTGCAGCTCCGTGCGGAAGAGCCCGATGCCCTCGGCACCCGAGCGCGCGAGATTCGGCAAATCGACCAAGAGCCCCGCATTCATGTTGAGGTGAATGCGCGTGCCGTCGAGGGTGACAGCCGGCTTATCGCGCACCGTCGCGTAGATCGCCTGACGCTGCTCGATCAATTGCAGCTTGGCGCGATACGATTTGAGGAGTTCCGGCGTCGGCCGGATATGCAATTCGCCGAGCTCGCCGTCGAGGATCATGAGATCGCCGGTCTCGACATGCTGCAGGACATCGGCCGCAAGCCCCAGGATCGGCAGGCCGAACGCGCGTCCGACAATTGCCACATGCGATGACGACGTGCCCTCCTCGAGGACCAAACCGCGCAAAGGCGCGCGGTCATAGTCGAGAAGCTCGGCGGGACCCATGGTCCGCGCGAGGATGATGGCATCCGCGGGCATTTCGTCGGCTTGCACGGTCGGCCGCTTGCCAACCAAAAGGCGCAGCAAACGATTGGAAAGATCATCGAGATCATGCGCGCGCTCGCGCAGATAAGCGTCGCGCGAGCGGTTCATGCGGGCCCTGAGATCGCCTTGCACGCGTTCGACGGCGGCCTCCGCGGTCAAGCCCGTCAATACGACCTCGCGCAAGCGCTTGGACCAGCCGCGGTCATGCGCGAACATTTTGTAGGTCTCGAGCACATCGCGCGATTCGGCCGACATATTGCCGTCAGTCGCAATGAGCATTTCGTCGATCGAGGCTTGCAGGGCTTCAAGGCCGAGATTGAGGCGCGCAAGCTCGGCCTCGGTGTCTTCCGAAATCAGCTTGGTCACTTTCACGCGCGGCTCGTGCATCACCGCATGGCCGATCGCGATGCCCTCGACCAGCGACTGCGCCTCGATCGTAAGCGGGCCGGTATTGCGTGTCTTTTCGGGCGCTACCGCAACGCCTTCAAGACTGAGCGTCGACACGACCTCAGCCAGCACCATCGCGACGGTGAGAAGCGCTTCAATCTCCTCCTCGCCGTAATGGCGTTGGGTCATGTTTTGGACGGTCAAAACGCCCAAGACTTCGCCGCTATGAAGGATCGGCACGCCGAGGAAGGACTGGAACGGATCTTCGCCGGTCTCGGGCCGGTACGCGAATTTCGGATGATGTTGAGCGTCCGAGAGATTGAGCGGCTGCGCGGTGCGCGCAATTTCGCCCACGAGGCCTTCGCCGATCGCCAAGGTCGTGCGATGCACGGCGGCCGGGTTGAGGCCCTGAGTGGCAAACAGCTCCAAGACGCCCTTGCGCAGTAGATAAATCGAGCAGACCTCACTCACCATGTTGGAGGCGATGAGCATCACGAGGCGGTTCAGGCGCTCTTGGGCCGAGCGCCGGTCCGCCATGAGCGAGCGCATCTGGCGAAGCAGCAGCCGCGGGCCCGCCGGAACATGGCCGCCGCCGGCAGGCTCAGATGCGCGGGGCGGCGATTCGGTCATTGGCTCCTATCTCTCAATCGCGCGAGGCGCCCCTAGGGCGCGAAGCGGGTCACGTCTTATCAAGCCCATAGGCAGCGTGCAGGGCACGCACCGCAAGCTCAGTGTATTCGGCATCGATTAAAACGCTGACCTTGATCTCGGACGTCGAGATCACGTCAATGTTGATGCCTTTTTCGCCCAATGTTTCGAACATAGTGCGGGCAATGCCGGTGTGACTGCGCATGCCGATGCCGATGATCGAAATCTTGGCCACGCCGTCATCCGAACTCACCGATACGCCGGGCATCTTGGCGAGCGCCGGCTTGAGCGCCTCAAGCGTTCGCTTCAGCTCGCCCTTGCCGACGGTGAAGGTGATGTCGGTCGTCTTGTTCTCTTCCGATACATTCTGGACGATCATATCGACATTGATATTGGCATCAGAAAGGCAGCCGAAGATTTCTGCTGCGACGCCAGGCCGATCGGGCACATGGCGCACCGTCACCTTGGCCTCTTCGCGGCTATAGGCGATACCGCTCACCACCAGCTGTTCCACGATCTCATCCTCATCACATACAAGTGTGCCAGGCACGACAGAAATCTTCTTGGCATCGAGCGCGGGAATCGCTTCGGGCTCGAGGAAGCTCGACAGAACTTGAAGCCTTACGCCATGAACCATCGCCAGCTCGACCGAGCGCGATTGGAGCACCTTGGCGCCAAGCGACGACATCTCCAGCATCTCTTCATATGAGATTCGATCGAGCTTGTGGGCCTTCTCGACAATGCGCGGATCGGTCGTGAAGACGCCAGTAACGTCTGTGTAGATATCGCAGCGGTCGGCCTTGAGCGCGGCCGCCATGGCAACCGCCGTGAGGTCGCCCGCGCCGCGGCCAAGGGTTGTCAGCCGGTTGTCGGGGCCGATGCCCTGGAACCCGGCAACGACCGCAACCTGCCGCTCGCGCCCCTCCGCGCCCCGGAGCCGCAAATCGATCTCTTTTGCGTCGATATCGGTGATGCGGGCGGCACCGTGAACCCCGGTCGTGTGAATCGGGATTTGCCACGCGAGCCAGGAGCGCGATGGAACGCCGAGCGCTTGGAGCGCCAGCGCCACTAGGC
>JBAQHC010000037.1:0-3532 GCA_049288095.1 Alphaproteobacteria bacterium
GAACTTCTGAGGTGCTGCGCGCGCTCCATGGAACCAAGGGTAATTTCCCGGTGCTTGTGCCTAACGAACGTGGGCTCGACGATGCAATTGCCGCGGGCGCACGTGAAGTCGCCGTGTTCGCGGCGGCAAGCGAGACTTTCTCCAAAAAGAACATCAATTGCTCGATTGCCGAGTCGATCGAGCGGTTTCGCCCCGTCGCGCGCAAGGCGCGCGAGCAGCGTATCCGCACGCGCGGCTACATATCCTGTGTGCTGGGTTGTCCTTACGAAGGCGAGGTGCCCATCGCGCGCGTCGTCGATGTCGTGGCGCAGCTGACAGCGCTCGGGTGTTACGAGATTTCACTTGGCGATACGATTGGCGTTGGTACACCGGGGAAGGCGCGTGAACTCGTGCGCGCGGTTGCCGGCGTGATGCCGAAGGGGCAGATTGCGGTCCATTTTCACGACACATACGGCCAGGCGCTTGCAAATATCTATGCCTGTCTCGAAGAAGGCATTGCAACGATCGACTCCTCCGCTGGCGGGCTCGGCGGTTGCCCGTATGCTAAGGGCGCGACAGGCAATGTGGCGACGGAGGACGTCGTCTACATGTTGGATGGCCTCGGCATTGAGACCGGCGCCGATCTTGAGCGTCTGCTCGATGCGGTGGAGTTGATCTCGAAAATCATCGGCCGCGCGCCGGCGTCGCGCGTGGCGCGGGCAAAGCGCGGGTAGTAGCATGAACTTCGCGCTGACATCAGAACAACAAGCGATTTTCGACGTGGCGCGCGAGTTCGCTATCGATCGGCTGGCGCCGAATGCCGTTGAATGGGACCAGAAAGAGCATTTACCGCTCGATGTGATGCGCGATGCTGCAAAACTCGGCATGGCCGGCATCTATATGAGCGAAGATGTCGGCGGGGCCGGGCTCTCGCGGCTAGAAGCCTCGCTGATTTTCGAGGGGCTTTCCTACGGCTGCCCATCGATCGCAGCGATCATCTCCGTCCAGAATATGTGCGGGTGGATGATCGACGAGTTCGCTGCCGATGCATTGCGGCGCGAGTGGGCACCGCGCCTCGCATCGCTGGAAGTCTTGGGTGCTTATTGTTTGACGGAGCCGGGCTCGGGCTCGGACGCTGCTGCATTGCGGGCGAGCGCGCGGCGCGACGCCGGCGACTACATCATCAACGGATCGAAAGCTTTCATTACCGGCGCAAATGTTGCGGGCGCGTTCATCGTAATGGCGCGCACGGGCGGCGAGGGCGCGCGCGGCGTCAGTGCGTTTCTTGTTCCACGCGACGTAGCAGGCATTTCGGTCGGCCCACCGGAGAAGAAAATGGGTTGGCGGGCGCAGCCGACAGCCATCGTGCAATTCGATGACGTTCGTATTCCCGCACGCAATCTTATTGGCGTTGAGGGCGAGGGCTTCAAATACGCCATGGCGGGGCTCGATGGTGGGCGCCTGAACATTGCGTCGTGCGCGATGGGCGCTGCGCAATCAGCGCTCGACAAGGCGCTTATCTATGTTCGCGAACGACACGCCTTTGGCCGCGCGCTGGCCGAGTTTCAGGCTCTGCAGTTCCGTCTTGCGGACATGGAAACCGAGCTTCAGGCAGCGCGCGTGTTCTTGCGGCAGGCGGCGTGGAAGCTTGACCTAAACGCGAGCGACGCCAGCAAACATTGCGCGATGGCAAAGCGTTTCGTCACCGATGTCAGTTTCGATGTAGCCAACCGCGCACTTCAGATGTTTGGTGGCTATGGCTATCTCACGGATTTTGGGATCGAGAAGATCGTACGCGATTTGCGCGTGCATCAAATACTCGAGGGCACGAACGAGATCATGCGCGTGATCATCGCGCGCTCCTTGCTACGGGAAAAATCATGAGCGATGCCATCGTAATTGTCGGCGCGGCACGCACGCCAATGGGCGCGTTTCAAGGCGAGCTGTCGGGCGCAAGTGCAGCCGAGTTGGGTGGTGTGTCGATCAAGGCCGCGCTCGATCGCGGCGGCATCGCACCCGCCGATGTCGATGAGGTGCTGATGGGCTGTGTTCTGCCTGCGGGCCAAGGCCAGGCACCGGCGCGCCAAGCCTCGTTTGCTGCAGGAGTTGGTGAGGCTGTTCCATGCACCACCGTCAATAAAATGTGCGGCTCTGGCATGAAGACAGTGATGTTGGCGTTCGATCAATTGCGTGCGGGCAATGGCTCCGTGATCGTGGCGGGCGGCATGGAGTCGATGACGAATGCGCCGTACCTATTGCCGAAAATGCGACGCGGCGCGCGCATGGGTCACACCGAAGCAAAGGACCACATGTTTCTTGATGGTCTCGAAGATGCTTACGACAAGGGGCGGCTCATGGGCAGCTTCGCTGAAGATTGCGCCGAGAAATATCAATTCACGCGCGCGGCACAGGATGAATTCGCGCTCACCTCTCTGAGCGCCGCGCTCTCTGCCCAGAAGGAAGGCCGATTCAAGGGCGAGATCGCTGCTGTTACTGTGTCAGCAGGCAAAGGCGAGGCCAAGATCGAAAGCGACGAGCAACCGCGCCTTGCACGGCCCGACAAAATCCCATCGCTCAGGCCGGCTTTTAAGAAGGATGGGACGGTAACGGCGGCGAATGCTTCCTCGATTTCTGACGGAGCGGCGGCGCTCGTCCTGATGCGCGAGACCGAAGCGAAAGCAAGAGGTGCCTCCATCCGTGCGCGCATTCTCGGTCACGCTTCTCATGCGCAAGCACCAGGTTGGTTTACGACCGCGCCCGTGCCTGCGATGCAAAAGCTGCTTAAGGCAATCGGCTGGCGCGCCGATGACGTCGATCTTTGGGAGATCAATGAAGCTTTCGCTGTCGTGCCGATGGCAGCGATGAGAGAGCTCGGCATTCCGCGTGAGAAGCTCAATGTAAATGGCGGTGCCTGCGCGCTCGGCCATCCGATCGGTGCTTCAGGCGCGCGTATTCTGGTGACCTTGCTTCATGCGTTGGAGGGCAGAGGCGCAACGCGCGGCATTGCCTCGCTCTGTATCGGCGGAGGCGAAGGCACTGCGATCGCGATCGAACGCGTCTGAAAGCGCGGGACGAGGGGTTTAGAGCGAATTACGATCAATTCGATCCACCACATTGCCATGGCCCGGTTTAGCCGGGCCATCCAGACTCAATGCGGCCAAGGGGATTCTGGATCGCCCGGACAAGCCGGGCGATGACACATTGATGCTTGTGATTCAACTTGTGCGCAAAGTGCTCTAGTTCGGAGGAAGGATCACATCCGTCTTGCCATTGGGCTCGATCGGGTTGCGGTCATTTTCATTGCACACATATTCAAGCTGATCCCACTCGCGATGGCGCGTGTAGGACAATGCCTGATGCCACGGCTTTTTGAGCGCCTTCGCGTCGGTGAATGTCAGATCGTCGATAAGCTTATTGGGGTCGTCGGAGGCCAGGTGGATTTGCTCCGTGATGCGCAAGGCCTCGCTGTGCTTGATGCCCATCCCGAGCGGAATATCGTCCTTCACCCCGGTCGTTTCGACAATCAGCGTGTTGCCGTTCCAGTGACCGATTG